>CAIJTL010001154.1 GCA_903823545.1 uncultured Planctomycetaceae bacterium | reverse complement strand
CCATGTTTTGGACGCTGATAAAAACTCCCGACTTAACGCTCGCATGGGTGGGCTTCGCCTTCTTCGGAGTTGCCGTGTCTTGCGGATGTTATTGGCAAGCCAGCTTGCGGTTGTGGGGAGTGTTCGTCATCACGATTGAAGGAGATCAAGCCACCGTCTTCACGGGAGTTGGCAACACTGGCGATCGCCAGCAATTCGATTGGTCGCAGGTCTCCAGAATTGAAAACAAGCTTTGTCAGGTGGGAGACAGTCGGTTCTACGCAATCGTGCTGCATTGCCCAACGGAGATTGAAATTGGCAAATTGCTTTCCGAAAGACAGCGATACTACGTCCTGCGTGTGCTTCGGCGATGGGGACGAGATGGTAAGTGTCTTGCTCAACTCCACTCATCTCCATCAAACGACACTTCAAGGTCTGCTCACGACAGCAAATGACGTTGAGTAGCCGTTGAGCAGAAGAAATTCCACAAAAACAGACCGGAGCCAGCCCTCATTGGGTGAGTCACAAAACAAGTTTCGCCCCCTTCGATCAGGCGGCAGACACACTAGGAGAACTTCACGATGGCGATTGATGTCACTTGCGAATGCGGTCGAGAGTTCGGCGTCACGAATGACTCTGTGGGGCGAAGTGTGAAGTGCCCCGAATGCGGATCGTGGGTCCGAATGTCTGACAAGTTCAGCTCAGTCGAAGCAGAACATAACTCGAACGCTATTCCGCGATCGAACAATGGTTCTGAAGCACTCAGTACTCCTAAGACGAAAGATCGCACTTCGACATCAAGTCGAAAGCCCGCAAAGTCCAAGCAGGCATCGTCGGAGTCGCGTCAGTCCAAAAAGGCCAGGAGCGTGCCCCGCCGACACGCATCGGCGCTTCACAATTCGTCCGTCCCGCTGGGGATTACTTGGATGTACTACGGGCTGCTGATCGGCGTGATCGTGACGGTTGGCTTCTGTGTGATGATAATGGTGTTTCAAGCTGAGCAGCCGGGCCAAGGTGCGCCACTGTTGATCCTGTTTGGATTGGGGATTGTTGTCGCTGCCGGGCTGATGATTATTGGCAAGTTGTTTTGTCTGTCGGCTCCGTCGCAGATTCACGGTAACGGCGGCGTTTGGCTCTCTCTCGCGTTCGATGGATTCGCAGTCCTCATCTCAATTGTTCAGCGCGGCCAGTCTCCGGGACTCTCAGTAATGGCCAACCTGTTGACGGTCGCAAGTTTGATTTGCTTTCTCGCGTTCCTGAAAGGACTCGGAGAATTTCTGAAACAGCAGGACATCGCCGACAGGGCCGCCAGCGTTCTGTGGCTGTTATTCGCGAACGTCGCATTGTGGTTGATGCAGCTCGTACTCATGAGTTTCGCCACCGCACGAGCTGTTCCACGCGACGTCGGCAGCATGGGAAGCGGAATGCTGGGAGTGGTACTGATCGGCCTGGGGATCTTTTCCCTGATCCGCTTTGCCGGACTGCTCTCGATGTGCCGCTCGGCATTGGCCAAGCATTGATCGTTTTTCTCTTTGCACCGCATTGTGTGACTGCCAGCAACACGAATCACTGGCTCGTTGCGAAACACTCGGGATTCCTGAAACATGGCAATCAAAATTATCTGCGAGTGTGGCAACAAGTTCTTGGCCGAGGGCGAGCGTGCTGGTCGAATCGTGACTTGTCCGGAGTGTCAGATTGAGCTGGACCTGTCGCGGGCAACACTCGAACCGGCTTCGCCCGGAGATGATTGGGACGCTGGGAACCCCGCCGAAGCGGACATTGATGAGGCGACTTCCAATCTCATCTCCGAATGGGCCACCGAAAGGAGCAACATCGAGCTGGTAGACCTATTGGAAACTGATGACACGGAGTCGGGCTTAGGTTCATGGAATGACGATGTGGCGTCGCCCGCGATGGCGACTATCGAACAAGTCTTCTGGTCGCTCGTCGGAGTCGGCGGGATTGTTCTTGTCGTGCTGAGCGTGCTCGGCAAGTTTGGGGTCTACGCGGCGCTGGTCCCTCACTGCCTGTTCATTCCTGGTCTGACTTTCGCTTATCGGTTCAATCTCGTCGCTCAGCGGAAGCACACGCACGCGATGCGAGGCGTTGCCAATGAACTGAGATTGCGGTTCTCTCCAGACGGAAACGCCGAGCTGCTGAGGCGAGTCCTGACTTCCCAATTGGGGAAGATCGGTCGAGCACATCGCCTGACAAACTTGATTCACGGAACCATCGACGGCATTCGAGTCGCTCTCTTTGACTTCGACTATCGCGAGGGAAAAGCGAACCCGCATCTGACAATCGTGTGGTTGTCGTGGCGTGGTGCCAAGCTCCCCGCGTTCTCGCTGAAACCAAGAAGCTGGATCAACCTAGATCTCTTTGAGATGGTCTCTGGGCGAAGCGACATCACGTTCGCGTCGCACGCCACATTCAGTGAAAACTATCTTCTGCGAGGCGAAAAAGAAGTCGCGATCCGCAAGCGATTCACCGCCGCTGTCCGCAACTTCTACGAACAACATTCGGGGTTGAGCACCGAAGTGACCGGCAACAGCCTGCTCTACTACCGAGAGTCAGCCTCACTCAAACCCGACGACATCCAGCCGTTCGTCACCGAAGCGTTTCAACTGCTGGCTTTACTGCGACAAGCCAAAGAATCTTGCTGAAAGGCGATCCATGAAACCTGAAATCGAGAGGGCACGGCTCATGCCGGGTCGCGTAAGTCGTTGGATATGAATCACAACAGCGGCTCGGCGGGAGCCTCGCCCTCCCCTTTTAGATAGCCTCTAACTCTGACAAGCATTTCACACAGACAACTTGAACAACCACATGCCGCATCCAAACCACGACAAAAATCAAACGACTGCGAAGCATTCGTCGGCCACCAACAAGGACGACCTCATCGAAGCTGCGCGAGAACTGTCTCAGCACACGAACGCTTCTAGGAAGAAGCAAGACGCGAGAATTCAGTTGTTGATCCTTGCCACAGGATTACTCGGGGTCATGTGCTTCTTCTCCGGTCGCGAGTGCCTGTATTCGGTGCTCGGAACGACGATCGACGCGAAGGTCACTCGGCAATTCAACGAGCAACGAAGTGCTGGTCGCCACGGAGGGACCTACAGCGTGGTGGTCGTCGATTATTCTTTTACGGATGCGAGCGGTCGGCAGCGACAAGAGCGAGATGAAATCCGCTTTGGTTCTGGTCCGTCAGTCAGCGAGACGGTCCCCGTAGAATACATTTCTGGAATCGCTGGTTTCTCGCGAGTCCGAGGCAAGCCGAGTCGCGTGATCTTTGTACTCATCGCTTGCGTCGTTCCGCTACTCATCGTGCTGGGTGTTTGGATGCAATCCGTTCGGCCTCGTTCCGGAGCCATCATGATCTGGGGCGGAGTTTTTCTCATGGCCGCGATTGATGCCGTGGCAATGTCGATCCTCCCCTTTGGAGACTCCTCGCTTCAACGTGACTGGATCGGAATTCTGAGCATCCTTGTCTCTCTAGTGTTTGCCGCGATGGGCTATATCGGAATGTGGTTCAGCGGTCGCGGACTTTGGAAAGCAATGACAAAGGGGCACGCCAATGGCAATTGAACTCACCTGCGACTGCGGCAAAGGCTATCGCCTGAACAACGACAAAGCGGGCAAGCGGTTCAAGTGCCGCGATTGCAGCACGCTCATCCAAGTTCCGAGTGCTGACGACAATGACTCCGAAGTCAGCGAGACGAATGACGAAGTCACGGGTGAGTTACTACCCGTGCGCCGTCGAGCCGGGACCAAAAGCGGTTCCGCCAAAAAGAAGTCACGAAAGAAATCATCCGCCAGCACGAGCGGCAGCAAACAACCGCTGATCATCGGCGTTGCGATCGCCGCAGTGGTCCTGATCGGCGGATCAATCGCGTATGCGAGCCTGCAAATGCCACGGCAGCAGTTCACCTATTTGTTCAGAATCTTGCTGAGTGTCGGTGTCGCGTTGGCATACTTCGTGGGGTATGACCAACTTTGTCGCCATCGGATTCGCTACGACGTCGAAAGCTATGACGGAACCATCCAAAGCATTTCCTGGCGTCCGTTCCAAGGAGCGTTCTTCACTCGCGGTTGGACACAAGGCAAACACGCGAAGTTCTACGAAGTCAGCTACAAAAACCGCGACGGCCAAACACAACACAGCTTGGTCTGCTGCCACTGGTTCGGAACCAATTGGGATGTCTGATGTCCTGAAGTTAAGTAGCCACGCTCGCCAAGTGCGTGGGCACAATTCAATCAGGGCAGTACCAGCCCACAGAGCACACTTAAAGACACGAAAATAATGCAAGCATCTCAGGACAAGCCGATCTCAGATGAAGACGCAGCCAAGTCACTCACGGTATCCAAGGCCGAATGGATTGCTTGGGCAGTCGCCGGAGTCTTGGGCCTGTTTTTGTTGACACCGTTTTTCCAGTTAGGAGCGGGGTATCTCAAATTCTGGATGGACTATGCCGTTGCTTGGCTGGTCGGAGTTGGTGCGTTCGCCGCCGTCGCCTGTTTTCTCTGTTTCAGAAGCAATGACCGAGCGATCGTTCGGATGAATCTTCTGGCCGCGAAGCGGAAACGCGAATTGTCGGTCGTCGCTCAGCAACTCGGCTTTCAATTTGTACCTCAAGGCCACGACAATTTTCAGCAAAGCTTGGAGGAATTCCATCTGGCCACATTGGGGACTCGCCAGAAACTTTCCAACCTGATGCACGGAAAAATTGAGGGGAGCGACGTCGCCATTTTCGATCACGAGTATTTCGTCCCCAACGGAAAGACCAGCCGGAAGGTTTCTCAAACGGTGATCTGGCTACAACGTCGGGGAACCAAACGAACCGAGTTCGCTCTGCGTCCAGAAAACTTTTGGAACACCATTGGAACTTGGGTCGGACATGGCGACATCAATTTCGACTCTCACCCCACATTCTCTCGCGACTATCTGCTACGTGGAGACGACGAAAACGCGGTGCGTGAATTGTTCAACGCCGATGTCCTGACGTTCTACGAGCAACATTCGGCACTGAGCACTGAAGGAGCAGGCAACAAACTGTTCGTCTACCGCGCCGAGGCTTTGCTCGCACCGGACGAGATAAAGTCATTCCTCAAGGAGGCCCTCCAACTGCTGTCGCTGTTGGAACCGACGAACCCTTCATGAGCCGTGACGTTCAATTTCTGAGAATTTCTGTCGGGCTGAAACGGCATTCGGGCATCATTGCGTTAGGTTTCACGCTCCTCGAACGAAAGTTTTGCGATGAACAAGTTGGCCAAATTCAGCGTGCTGGGTCTGTGGTGTTGTGTCATCGGTGGAGGCTGGTTCGGTTCGATAGCGACGGCACAGACAGCCGACGCGGTGAAACAGCGGCAAGAGTATGTTCAAAAAAGCCGCGACCAGTTGAACGCGATCCGACTCGCGCTGGCCAAGAACCTCTCGAATGAATTTGTGAAGAAGGCTTACCCAGCGGGGTACAGCGACCAGGATGGCAAGCTCCTCTTGAGTTGGCGGGTTGCGATTCTGCCTGCTCTCGGTGAGGAAGCATTGTGGAAACAGTTCCGGCTCGACGAACCGTGGGACAGCGAGCACAACCGCAAGCTCATTCCCACGATGCCCGCAGTCTTCAAGCCGGTGCGTGGCGAGTCGAAAGAGGGACACACTTACTACCGAGGCTTCGCCGGAGACGAGGCGATGTTTCCGTTGAAGTCGTCTGTTGTCGAAAAGGTCGTCGTGGGAGATCGCTCGTTCTTCCCGGTCTTTTGCCGACCGTTCGTGAAAACTCCCGACGGAACCAGCAACACTTTTTTGATGGCCGAAGCGGGTGAGACTGTGCCGTGGACGAAGCCGGACGAGTTGGTCTACGACCCCAAGCAACCTCTGCCGAAACTTGGCGGGCAATTCGACGGCGACTTCATTGCGATGAGCGGCGATGGAACGACTCGCTTGATGACTCGCACGATTCCGGAGCCAGCACTACGAGCGGCCATCACCGCCGCGCGCGGTGAAAATATCCAGCTCAAGCCGGCTGAAAGTGGTTTCACGGTTGAGTTCGTCACTCCCGAAATGGAAGAGCGGAAGTACGCGCTGGGCAACCAAGCTGCCAAGAGTCCGCACGCCTCGCTAGCTCAAATCACTGACGCGACGAACCAGACTGCCTTTGCTGGCATCGTTGCGGAAGGTCGAGCGGTTCCGTGGACCAAGCCGGATGACCTCGTCTTTGATGAGACGTTTCAGGCGAAGGACAACACGGATAACGCCTTCGTCCCAGGAGCGTTCCTGTTTGCCGACGGCTCGGCGCGATACCTCCACATTCAAGAGGGCTTGGATCGCGCGCAATTTCGGGCACTCTTCACGATCGCAGGCAAAGAACCTTCGCCGCTGACGAGTCTTTATCCGCCGGGGCACAACCTGGTTCAACCGACTTACGCCACAACTCAAGAGCACGTCCGTCATGCCGAAGCACGGACCAAGAATCTGAAATCTCTCAAAGAAATCGCCCTGGCGTTTCACAATTATCAGCAGGTCTACAGGCACCTGCCTCCCGCCGTCGTTTACGGGCCAGATGGAAAGCCGTGGCACAGTTGGCGCGTGTTGATTCTGCCGTTCCTTGAGCAGGGCGGAGCGCAGCTCTACCAACAATACGACGGCACCGTCCCGTGGGATCACCCGAAGAACGCGGCGGTTTTGGCTGCGATGCCACTGGTCTATCGTGATCCGCTCGCCGAAAAGCTGAGCAACAAGACTCGCTACTTGCTGGCGACCGGAGTTGGGACAGCATTTCCGACAAAGCCGACCGCAAATGTCGCGGCAACGCAACCAACAGTGACGCGACCAGCAACAACTCAGCCGACGGCAACACAACCAGCCGCAACGCAACCGTCGGCGATCACATTCAGCGGACACACCTCGTTCGCAAATTGCGTGGCGTTTAGCCCAGACGGAAAGCGGCTCGCAACAGCGAGCGCGGACCAGACGGCGAAAGTCTGGGACGCCGCAAGCGGGAAGGAGTTGCTCACCGTGAAAGGTCACTCGGGTGAGGTCACATGCGTGGCGTTTAGCCCGAACGGAAAATGGCTCGCCACTGCCAGCCACGATCAAACAGTGAAGGTGTGGGACGCTGCCAACGGGCAGGAGTCGCTCACGTTGAAAGGTCACACGGGCGTTATCACGAGCGTCGTGTTTAGCGCGGATGGCAAACGACTTGCGTTGGCCTGTTATGACAAGACCGTCATCTTGTGGGATGCCACGAGCGGTCGGCTGACGCGCACGTTCAACGGGCATACGCTCGCGGTAATGGGCGTCGCGTTTAGCCCGGATGGAAAATGGCTGGCGTCAGCGGGGAGCGATTTTTCGGTGAGGGTGTGGGACGTCGCGAACGGTCAAGCGAAGCACGAGTTGTCAGGGCACAGCAAATCGGTCACGTGCGTCGCGTATAGCCCCGACGGAAAAACGTTGGCCACGGGAAGCCAAGATCAAACGGTCAAACTTTGGGACGCCACCACCGGAAAAGAAAAGCTCACGCTCACCGGACACTCCGGCGGAGTCAGCAGCGTGGCGTTTCACCCCGATGGAAAACGTCTG
>CAIJTL010001153.1 GCA_903823545.1 uncultured Planctomycetaceae bacterium | reverse complement strand
TCAAGTCCTAATTGCAGTGTTTCAGAAGGAGGTGGATCAAAAACCTTGCCCATCGAACTTGCCTCGATGGAAAAGGGCTTTTGCACAACGCGAAAGATATTCTTCGTCGTGCAAAAGCCCAGAACCACTGAGAACAGCTCAGTGGAGTTGCGGCATTTCCAATCGATCCGCAATCACAGACGGAAATGGAAAGTCGTCTTCAGGTATCGCCAAATCCATTCCCAAGAGGAGCGGTGCGAAACCAAGAACCGAGTGCGGCCGCGCATTCCGGTACGGAGCAATGGGACGTCTTGGTCGAGCAAGACGGTCGTTTGATACGCCGGGCTGACGAGCCGCTCGCGACCTTGCTCGTCGCTGGTTGTCGGGACTTGTCCTCCCAATTTGTTCGAGAGCAATGGCGGCACGAATGTCAGTGGCTCATCGGAGAATTTCTCGACCTTGCCGACGTAAGTTCGCTCGGGCAGATGATCGAACTTCAATTCGACTTCGTCCCCCGCCTTGATGTCGTTGCGGTCCGACTGGTCGATCAGCAACGTTGCCTGGAACTTGTTGTCTGGCGCGACACTGAGAATTTGTGTCCGTTCTTCCAAGAAGCAGTTAATGTTGCGCGGCTCAATCGGCGTCCCGACCCACTGAGGCAACTGCATCTGAGTTTCATCCAGTTTTGGTTCTGGCTTTGCCTGCGGAGAAACAATGTGTCCGGAGCAGGGCGCGATCAGTTCTAGTTCCGACAGACGCTGCTCGTAGTCCGATATTTGTTCGAGAATCGTGTGCAGCTTTTCTTGGGAAACGGCCAATTCGGCGAGCGAGTTATTCGCTCGATGCACTCCGATGTCCTTCTCGACCACACGCTGTTGCACGTACATTTCCATCAGCTTGTCTTCCATTTCAGGAAGCTCAAGCTTCGCGAGCGTCTCACCTTCGCTGACAGACTGGCCTTCACGAACTTGAAGGACTCGCAGAAAACCGGGAGTTGTCGTGTAGACGTGCTGCACGTCATGCGGCTCAACAATGAATGTGGCTTCGCGATGCCAGGGAATCGGAATCATCAGTCCGGCGGCGAGAACACAAATCAGCACCGTGCAAGTGGCGATGATCTTCGGGCGGCTCATGGGTTCGACCCTTGGTGCAGAAATGATTTGATATAGGTTTTGAAACATCGAGTAGATGATGCCAGAGAACGAGAACACGGCCATCGTGATCCCAATGCTCTGCAAGTCATACGGCTTCAGGACGGTGTAGAAAAAGGTCAAAATGGCCGACATCACAAAGACGCGATAGATGTTGGCCGTTACGGCAAAGACCACGAACCAGAACCGTCCGGTTTCTGGCATGAATGGGTCAGGCCGCGATTCGATACCCAAGCAATACCACGCGAAACTTTCGCGCATCAATTTGTCCGCCTTCGGACGCATATTGGGAATCTCAAGCAAGTCTGACAGCATGTAGTAGCCGTCGAATCGCATCAGAGGGTTCGCGTTGAAGATGACCGTCGTAATCGTCGTCACGAAGAAGATATTCAAACACAAGTGGTGCAT
>CAIJTL010001152.1 GCA_903823545.1 uncultured Planctomycetaceae bacterium | reverse complement strand
TTTCTTGCTGGCGAACGAGCCACGACAGACCGCCCCCGATACCGGTTTGCGGCTTTGTTCCGACGCCCAGTCCACCCCAGATTCCATCGCGGCTGCCACCGGATCTTCCGCCAAGTGCCGAGCCAACACCAACCGGACTAACGCCAACTGGTCCGGCACCATTTCCAGTGTTTCCGGAAGGTGGTCCTTTCGCTTTGTCAGTGGCGTCAGGCTTTCCGAAGTCTTTGTTCTCAGGGCCGTTCCCAATGGTGACGGGATTTAACTTCACATTGATTTGAGCGGGTGACGCCATTGCAGCTTGAGCCATCTGCGATTCCATCGCCACCCAGCCCGCTTCGATCATCGCCTGTTTGACCGTCGCCTTGCTTGGCAAAATCCAGATTGCAAACAGGATTAAAAACAAACCGTGTAACCCGGCGCTCACGAGCAATCCCGCTCGATTGGTTGCCCACCAATGCCGCAGCCAATCTTTGATGGTCCAGTCTTCGCGACCACTCGTCGACCAGCCGCTCAAGGACATCAATAATCGAATGATCGAAAATGGCGGCTTCGGCGGCGGGACATAATCTGGCAACTGCGAACGACGTTTGACTCCGCTACTCTTTTTCTTCGGAGCGGCCGCCGATCCTGCATTCACATTGCCATCAGACTTCGACGCACCGAGTTCGGTTCGCTCGGCCTTGACCTCGGCTCCCTCACGGGCGGTCGCGTCGGGCGACTGCCCGCTTGCGGTGGCAGACGCCGGTCGACGCAGCCATGCAGGCTTATCTGGAGTTGGCTGTGGATCGGGGGTTTCTGACATGGTGCGGGATAGTAGCGAGACCTGATTAAGACCGTGAGCCGACGCGCTGCTCAGTTCGAAACTAACCCGACGCCCTCGCTCTCACGTCGGATGAATACCGCTTGCCTTATGGAAACAGTCGCTCAATTGTCCAACGGCCATCGGCTTGCCTTCGATAGATCAGTCGATCATGCAATCGAGCGGCTCCGCCTTGCCAGAATTCAAAACTCTCCGGCTGTAACCAGTAGCCACCCCAGTTCGGTGGACGCGGAACTGGTCCGCCAGCGAATCTCGCTTCAACTTCAGCCGTTCGTTGCTCCAACACTTCTCGACTGGCTAGCGGCTGACTTTGAAGTGAGGCCCAGGCACCGATGCAACTTTCTCGCGGTCGAGCCGCGAAGTACGAATCTGAATCGGACTCATTGGCTTTAGTAACCATCCCTTCGATGCGAACTTGTCGTTCAAACTCTTTCCAATAGAGCAACGCGGCCGCACAGGGATTCTCCGCCAACTCGTCCCCCTTGCGACTGTCGTAATTGGTGAAGAACAAGATCCCTCGCGGATCAACGCCTCGCAGATAAACGATGCGTACCGACGGAACTCCTGCACGAGTCGCGGTCGCTAGCGACATCGCCTGAAATTCACTCACCGCCGCGGCAGTGACTTCATCAATCCAACGTCGAATCTGCGTGAAGGGATCGTCCGCCAAATCTGATTCGAGGAGCTTGCCTTTGGAAAATTCCGAGTGAACCACAACGTCAATGCTCATTTACCTGCCCCGTAATGTTGCTCAATGCGACTCTACGTAGCCATCACGCTCCGCGTGATGAGCCGATCGCTCCACAAAGCGTTGAGAAGCATTCGGTTCATTAATCGGTGTGTGACGGCTACGTAATCACGGCTTCACCGTTGTCTTTGCTTGCTCAAACCGCAGTGCCACCACCATCCCAACTCCCACCAGCATCAATCCCGCCCCCATCCAATACGGCAACGCGACACCCAACTCCGGCTGTTCTTGCCCCAGCTTGAACAGCGTCACTCCGACAACCGGGCCAAGGATGCGGGCCAGTGCCGACATGCTCTGCCCAACTCCCAGCATTTCCCCTTGCTCGTCCGCGCCGCAGCGGAGCGACAACAACGCTTGCAATGACGGCGTCAGTGCCGAATACCCCACGACGCAGATCGGCAAGATCGAGTACAGCATTCCCAGCGATTTCTCTTTCGAGACTACCGCGATCAACACCAAGCCGATCGTCATCAAGATCGTTCCGATCAAGCTCATCTTGAATTCGCCCAATTTTGGAGCCAGCCGGCGTACCAAGAATCCTTGGCTCAGCGCGAGGATGAATCCGACATAGGCGTAGACGAAGAACATGTACTTGTCCGCCAGTCCGAGATGCTTCGTGAACAACGACAGCGTCACTTCAAATTGAGCGAACGCGAACGTCGTCAGAAAGATCGTCGCCAGCAGCAAACCGATCCCCGCTCGCGAAAACGCGCGAGCGATCGCTCCGAAGTTCATCTGACGACGCACGGTTGAGGTCACCCCTGGCGTGAGCGATTCCGGCAAGCGGGCCAGTGCGAACAAGAAAGCACACGCCGACATACCCGACGCAACGTAGCCCGCCAGCGCGCTCGGCGGACCATTCAGGTCGCTCGACACACACAACGCTCCCACGAGCGGGCCAAACGTGAAGCCGATGCCGAAAGCCGCACCGATCAATGCCATCCCTTTGCCTCGCCCCTCCGCCGTCGTCGAGTCCGCAATGTAAGCCTGAGCCGTCGAAATCGTCGCCCCCGCGATACCCGCTCCGATACGCGTGATGAACAGCCACGGAACCGCCGACAGTCCGAGCCACACCCCCTCGTTTCCCAACGACGTCGCAAAACCAAACAGCCCATAGAACAAAGCCGAACCCGCCAGCCCCAGCAGCAACACCGGCCGCCGACCGATCCGATCAGAGACTCGCCCCCACAGCGGCGAAAACACGAACTGCATCGCCGAGAACGAGGCCATCAGCAGCCCCAGCGATACTTTACCCATTCCGAAATGCTCGCCGTAACGCGGCAGCAGCGGCATCACGATGCCGAAGCCGAGCAAATCGATAAAGACCGTGATGAAGATGATCAGCAGGGGTGAACGTTTCAAAGGAGATGATCCAATTTGTTTTGATTTGAGATTTCAAAGATGCGGTCAGCTTGTTGCGTTTGAATCAGCGTTTCACAAACCACCACGCCAGCCAACAGAACAACGGAAACAGCACGAACATGATCAGGAAAGTCCAAAGTTGCGAGCGGCTATCATCTGGCCAACGTCCCATGATCTGACTGATCCCCGTGGCCGCATCGAAGTGCAACCGACTCATTGAACAACAGGTAGGACGGGCACTCTTGCCCGCCTTTTCGTCCAGTCGCGTCATTCTCTCAAAACCGAGCGACGGGCAAGAGTGCCCATCCTACTTGTTTTGAAACAAACTGACGTTATGCAAACAGGCATTGTGACGGCCTTGCTCACAGACTCAATCGAAGCGAGGGATGTTTTGAAAACGCTTCGTCTTGAGCACCAACATTCCGCCGCAACCGGGGCCCAGCTTCACCGTCACTCGGCGATCGTTGACCTGTTGTGAAACTCCATTTGTTGCCAACGAATCAATTTGATGTTCGCCGTATGCCCCTGATTGAACGACGACCGCACGCGTTTCGGTCTGATGCACATTGACCAGAGTGACTCGTGCTTCATCATCAGTCAGCCGATCAACGAGCGCCGCAACATCGGCTGGCAATCCCGGACGCCCCTGCTGCGTATCGAAATAACGCAATCGAACATGCAACGCCGATCCAAGTGGCACGGGGATTCCGCCGCACGCTAGATGCAACAGGCTATCGATCGAGCAGGGATTGAACTTCATCGGGTCATCGGAGAGACGCGTGTCTGGAGTCGTCGTGTCTTCGCGCATACCGATTACTCGCTGTCGAATACGAGCAAGGTCGGCACGCAATGCTGCCTCAGGATAGTCCGCATTCTTGCCTGACAGATAAGTGACCCACGAGTTCGACCCCACACGTGAAAGGTCATCCGGTTTCATCGACCAGTAGGCCACTTCAACAGCTCCGTGATCCCAAGGCTTCGTTTGAAAATCATACCAACCGTTGTCGCCGTACATTTGCGGAGTGAGTTTCTTGCCGTCCATCACTTTCGCTTGCGAGTTCACAGCATCCATCTGGCGTCGCCAAACATCGACGTATTTCTGATTGCCCGTCAGCATCAAGGCGTTGCCAAAGCCCCCCAATGCCAGCCTCACGGTACTGCGATGAGCTTTCCGCCCGTTGACAGGATCGATGACCGTGAAGCCCCAACCGTAAGTTCCGCCGTACCATTTCCCATTGGCATCGCCGCCGATTGTTCCGTCTCGACCAATGTTCGATGGCAGTAAATCGTTGTTCGCCGCCGCTCGATCACACCACGCATCGACATACTCGATCAACCAACGTCGGTATTTCTCATCGTGAGTTGCCGCGAAAGCATTCAACGCCAACGACGTCACCATCAAATTCTGCGGGTGATCGCCGAGCGTTTCGGTGTAGTCTTTGAAATGCTCCAGCATCTCAGCGAAATTCCGCTCGCCGTGTCCCGGTTTGAAACGGCCTTCAATCTCAATCGGATCGCCTGCCCAATCGAGCGCCGTTGCCTTGCGGAGCAGGGGGCCTCGGCTTCCGTTGAACAGGCTGACGATGATCTTGTGCCGTGCGTCGTAATTCGCACTCGCCGTTTTGTTGAGCGGGTTGTCATCCGCTGGAACATACAAGTCTGCGAACCGTCGCACTCGCTGAGCAAACTTCATTTCGCCCGGCGCCGACAAGCCCTGCATGTTGAAGACAGTGAGGCCCTCCGCGTTGTGTAGCCAGTCCATCATCACGGGGAACTCGCGGTAATACATCCCGTCACGAGCGAACTCGACCTCTTTTGTCTTCGCCGCCGTGAACTGCCGGAGATGCCCCTCCCAAGCCTTGAGGTACATCGCTTTGACCACGTCACCCCCACCGAGCATGTGCAACAGCGGCCAGTCGGTCAGATTTTCAATCGCATCATCTGGCCCATCGTCCCCACCCCAACGCTCGACGCATTCGAGATAACCTCGGTCATCAAAGTACCGAGCGAAATACTCACGACACGCAGCTTCATTCGCCCGAAACAACTCCCTTTCCAACATCGCCCAATTCGGCGGAGACATCGGCGTGTCGATGTTGAGCTCCGCTCCGCGAACAATTCCTCCCGTAGCGAACAGAAAAATCGCCAGCAGCGCAGCGGCCTGTTGAAAGAGTGACCTCATGATTCCTCCCCCCTGGAGTG
>CAIJTL010001151.1 GCA_903823545.1 uncultured Planctomycetaceae bacterium | reverse complement strand
TTCCTGCACTGCTGCAACCAACACGTCGACCACTGCCTCGCTCGAGCCCGAGACTCGGCGGAGCCCATGCGTTTGTGCTTCTCTCCGGCGCGCGTGCCAAGTTCTTGAGGTGATGGTCGAGGCGTGTGCCAAACCACCACTTCGGTCATCCGGGTTCTGAGTTGCGGGGCGGGAGCATACGGATTCGACCAATGTGCGGCAAGCGTTTCGTTTAGTCCGACTGAAATCAAAATGGACTTCGACTTTCCGACTCTGACCAAATCGCGGAATTCGTAAGAGGTCTGAGATTTCGGCACGAAACGTCGACCGCGATCGCTCACTTGCTGGCGTTCTCTTGCGCGATGATTCGCCTAGCTCGCCAAATCGAATCGAGCACCGCTTGGACGTTATCCGCCTCCGAAAACGGACTCATGATGTACGACTTCAAAGCGACGATCGGTTCGCCATAGTCGGACAAGCGATAGCAATCGGTCAACGAAATCACGACCCCACGACCCTGCAGGGCCTCGTCGCGAATCAACTCGAAAACACGTCGGTTGTATGCATTGTGGGCCTGTAGTTGAGAACGATAAGCCGCGTCAGTCTGCTCTCGTTTGGGTACAGCGAATGTGTCAACGCCATCGGGATAAACTCGAAACAGTGTCACTGGCCCGAAGTTGTCTTGATTGAGCACAACGGTTGCGGCGTGCCCCTTCAAATGTGCCGACAACTCAACAGCCATCGTGACAAGATGACCGAGTAAAGAACGCAAACCGTCCTTGCCAAACAGCAGCAAGTTGGCAAGTGCCGACATCGGACCGCTACCACCTCGAGTCGTTTCAAGCGTGTATTTACCGGGATGGTGATGACCCGATTGAAACAGGTACGGCGTCGCTGATTGGTCACGTGAGATGAGTTGTAGGTCACTCGATTTTTGCAGCAAGAACAGGCTGCTGACATACGGCGCAAAGCCCGTCTTGTGAAAATCGATTCCCAGGGAGTCGCTTTGCCCCAGATGCCGAATACGGCGTGCGGTCCCAGCCAGCGCTCGCACTGTCCGCGGATCGAAGCCGAGCGGATTAGTCGTGAAGTCGTAATCGTTGAAGACGCTCCACGCCCAACCAATGACCGCATCGGCGTGGATGTGCGGTGTGTAGTCGAGATCGAACTCATCACGCAGCCGATCACGAATTTCGATCATCGTTGAAAGGTCATCGAGTCCGAAGGCATCGGTCGTCCCCATCGTGGCCACGATCGCAGCGACTTTGCGACCTTCCTTGAGAACGTCACGCAGCATCGTTTCAAACAGGCACGTTCGAATCTCATTCTCCGGCGTCGTCGGCACATGCACGACGTTTTGTTCGCCTAGCCCTAACCAGTTCGCAACAGTCGAGCAGGCATAGTGGGCTCGATCCGAACAAATGATCGTGGCCGGTTCTCGCAAACCGGACTGCCCTGCCCCAGGACAAGCTTTTTCTAAACCGATCTTGGCCCCGTAAAGCAGAGTCCCGGTACCGCCGAATGTGAAAACGCCCCCCGATTGCTCGGCGGGATAACCGACTAAGTCCGCCGCCATCGCGGTCACTTCAACTTCAGCGACGGAAACGCTGCGCCCCGACTCATCACTGCAAAGGTTCGGGTTATAGATTGACGGCAACATACCGCCGATGATGCTCGGAATCGTCGGAGCCGGAACGACGTTGACCTGAGCTCGCGGATGCCCCGAAATGAATAGCCCCGAAAGATGCTCGACCAATTCGTCACTGACACTCTCCAGCGACGAAGGTGCCTCCGCGACGCGACGCTGCCTCGCCGCCGCGTAATCCAGCGTCTCTGGCTTGCCGAGCAGCGGCGTCACCGATTTCATCCGGTCGACTTGATCGAGTGCCCGCAAGAACGAGAACACGAAGTAGGCATCGTGAACCCGATCCGAAACCGGCTGCGGAAACGCCTGCCGCAGCGATCGAACAACTTCTTGATACGGAGCAGTCATGCGGCCTCGCACTACTAACCCGAAGCGTCAGCGAGGGCGGTCGCTTTACGACGCTTCGATTCTGGATTCATTGTCTCGTGGAGCGCTCGCCCTCGCTCACGCTTCGGGTTAGTGATGCAGCTTCGCCGCACTACTCCTTCACCGTCAGTAGCTTGTCTTCCGGGAAAGTTTCCAACTCCAAGCCCTTGAAATGCAGCTCTTGCGGCACGCTGTTGGAATGCAGTTGCAGGCCGATCGGAGCTTCTTTAATGCGATCCGGCTCTGGTTCACGCCAGTCCGAGATCAGCTTGCCGTTGAGCACAAACCGAATGCGGTTTCCCTGAGCGAGAATTTCCATCGCATTCCAGTCGTGCTGCTTACCAACCTTTTGAGCCTTGTCGGCGTTCTGATGCAACATGCTCCGACCGTACAAATCCCAGAAGCCGTAGCCCGACGGGAACATCACCAAGTGACCGGCATACGTGAATTTGTCCTTCTGTTCCGGAGCCAACCGACCCCACATCGCGATGCCCGAGTGCATTTCGGACGTGACCAGCTTCGCGTCAAAGACCAAACGAAAATCCGAGAATTTCCGTTCGGTGAGCAAGTAGGTACTGACCGGCACCGGCTCGGTGTTCTTGCCAATAATCATGCCGTCCTTTACGGACCAGTGCTTCTCATGTCCGATCCAACCGGTGAGATCTTTGCCGTTGAAAAGTTTGAGCTGCTCTCGCTTCCCTTCGCGTGGCGCGACAACCGGTGGCTCCTTCTTATCCTCTGCTTTCGCCGCACGCAGCGTGGGCACAGACAAACCAAGCAGGCAGACAACTCCGACGAACCAGCGTGACGAGCGAATCATGACAAGCTCCGTTAAGTAAGGATGAATCCTTCAAGGGAGCGAGATCATTCAGGCGGATCGTGATACCGTCAAGCGGCAACGATTTGAACAAGTGGGCGAGTTGGGGCTGACAGATTGAATGCCGACTTGCTATCACCTGCCTCGATTTGAGATCCAGCAATCTGATGTTTGTGGTTTCCGCAGGGAGGTTTCATGGGTGTGCCTGTTTCGCAGATGTGGACGGTGGCGACTTACGTATTGGGTAAGAAGCTGCGCGGCGTGAAGCGGTATCCGTTGGTGCTGATGCTCGAACCGTTGTTTCGCTGCAACCTCGCTTGTGCCGGTTGCGGGAAGATTCAGCATCCGGCCGACATCTTGCGGAAGCAGTTGACTCCCGAAGAGTGTTTCGCGGCGGTCGATGAGTGCGGAGCTCCGATGGTTTCGATCCCCGGCGGTGAGCCGTTGCTGCATCCGCAAATGGATGAGATCGTGCGCGGGTTGGTCGCTCGCAAGAAGTACGTCTACCTTTGCACGAACGCCTTGCTGCTGGAGAAATGGCTTCCGCGATTCACTCCGTCGAAGTATTTGTCGTTCTCTGTGCATCTCGATGGACTGGCGGCGGAACACGATGAGGCGGTCTGTCGCGAAGGGACTTATGACATCGCGGTCAAAGCCATCAAGGCGGCAATCAAGGCGGGGTTTCGAGTGACAACGAACTCGACGCTCTTCAACACGGCCGATCCTGCGCGCTATCACGAGTTCTTCGACACGCTGATGGAAATCGGCGTCGAAGGGATGATGGTCTCGCCCGGTTATCCGTATGAGAAAGCTCCCGACCAAGAACATTTTTTGCACTCCCGCGAAACGGTCAGTTTGTTTCGTCGGCTGTTCGCGAAGCCGAAGCGGAGTTGGAAATTCAATCAGTCGCCGCTGTTTCTGGAATTCCTCAAGGGGAAATGGGAACTCGAATGCACGCCTTGGGGAAGCCCGGCCTACAACATCTTTGGTTGGCAGAAGCCGTGCTATCTGCTCAACGAGGGTTACGCACAGAGCTTTCAAGAATTGCTCGATACGACTGACTGGAGCAAATACGGTCGTGCGAGCGGCAACTCGAAGTGCTCTGACTGCATGGTCCACTGCGGGTATGAACCGAGCGCCGTGGCCGACACGTTCGGCTCGCTCCGTGGGCTTGCGACAGTCGCTCGTTTGTTTCTGTTTGGTCCAAGCCGCGACAACGAAATCATTGACGAACCACAACCGCCACGACGACCAGGACTACGTGTTGCTCAGACGCCAGGTTGCAGCGATGGCTGCTCGACCGCGAAGCCACATTTCGACGAGGCTCGCGAGCGACCGTTGGTCGAACTGACGGTTTTGAAGTGACCCGAAGTTTCAGCGAGGGCGAGCGATTCACAGGACACCGGACTCAAATCGTTTTGGAGTATTCGCCCTCGCTGACGCTTCGGGCTCCGCATGAGCCGCTTACCGAAGCCGAAAAAGTCGTTGCAATCAGCCTGAATCCTTACAGCCAATTGACTTTGATGAATTGACCCTGGCTGATGTGACCGATACTTTCCCCTGCCCACCGGAAGGTCTCCCGCCCGAATTTGCCGAAAGGTCTGCCATGCTCAATGTCTTTGGCCGTCAGCACCAATTCTGTGATCAGGTTAATCGCCGTGCGTTCCTTAAGATTGGCGGTTTCAGCTTGGGAGCGGCCAGCGGCATCGGCTTAGCCGATATCCTGCGTGCTCAAGCGGGAGAAAAAGCATCGCAGCACAAAGCCGTCATCAACATCTTCCTGGGTGGTGGCCCACCGCATCAGGACATGTGGGACATCAAGGTTGATGCTCCTCGCGAAATTCGTGGCGAGTTCAGCCCCATCGACACCAAAGTTCCCGGCATTCAAATCGGTGAGTGTTTCCCGTTGATCGCAGGAATGATGGATAAGTTCGTCGCCATTCGCTCGGTTGTCGGTTGCGTCGATAACCACGACGGATATCAGTGCCTCAGCGGTTGGGCTCGCAACAAAGATGTTTCAATCGGTGGTCGCCCCTGCATTGGCGCTGTTGCATCTCGACTGCAAGGTCCCGTGAATCCTTCGATGCCTCCGAGCGTCGCACTCGCTGCCAAAACGCAACACGTGCCGTGGTCGGAACCGGGTGCCCCTGGATTCCTCGGCGCGGCTTATCAACCATTCAAGCCGGACGGCCAGGGGATGGCTGACCTCACGCTCAATGGCGTGTCGCTTGATCGTCTGCAAGACCGAAAGTCGTTGCTCGGCGGACTCGATCAACTGAAACGAAACGTCGATGCCAGCGGCATGCTGCGAGGGATGGACTCATTCACTCAAGCCGCGTTTGGCGTGTTGACGTCTAGCAAGCTCGCAGAGGCTCTGGACCTGTCAAAAGAAGATCCGAAGTTGCGAGCACGATACGGTGACGGCAAACCTTACCAATTTCAGTACGATGGTGCGCCGACCGTCAATGA
This sequence comes from uncultured Planctomycetaceae bacterium, assembly GCA_903823545.1. Taxonomy (GTDB): domain Bacteria; phylum Planctomycetota; class Planctomycetia; order Planctomycetales; family Planctomycetaceae; genus SXKJ01. The sequence goes on along the minus strand of CAIJTL010001151.1, from coordinate 3,057 downwards.
ACACATTCTGATCGCTCGCCGATTGGTCGAAGCGGGTGTTCGATCGGTAACACTGTCCTTCGGACGGTGGGATAGCCACGGGCAGAATTTTGCCTTGGTGCGAGACCACGGTAGCAAACTCGACCAAGCGGTGACCGCGCTTGTCAGTGACCTCGAAGAACGTGGTATGTTGAATGACGTGACCGTCGTCGTCTGGGGGGAATTTGGCCGCACTCCGCGAGTGAATCCAGGTGCCGGTCGCGATCACTGGCCTCAAGTAAGCTGCGCACTGCTTGCAGGCGGAGGAATGCGAACTGGCCAGGTGATCGGATCGACCAACCGCTTGGGTGAGTTTGCCAAGGATCGCCCAGTCCACATGCAAGAGATCATCTCGACGATCTATTACAACCTCGGCATCGATCCACGTTCAACAACCCTCATTGATCCGACTGGCCGCCCGCAGTACTTGATCGAGCAACGAGAGCCGATCCGCGAACTTGTTTAGGCGATTTGATTAACTGAGTCCGGTTGTAGGATGCTGTTGCTTTTCCGCAACAAGCTGGCTGAACGGCGGGATTTCCTGCGTCAAATAGCGATGCGAATCAGAATCACCCATTGGTTCTGATTCGCATTTTCGTTGTGTGAGCGTGGCATATGCTTGGACGCTGCCTGCTCCGACCGGGGAAAACTTGCCGCACCCGCTCTGTGACGTATCGTTTCTGGCACGATCTGCATTTTGCGATCGAACCTATGGCGGTGTGAAAGATCATTTTCTTCTCCAGCACGCTGAACGGTGCATTTCACCTTTGCAAAGAACTCGTGCGGTTTCGCAAACCGAGCTTGAAATAGCCCCAACATTCGTCGGGACAGTACGCCATGAACCATTTCAACGTCTTTAAGCATCAACATTCGCAAAGACGCGGAGTGGTCTTGGTCCTGACAGCCGTTGTCCTCATCGTCATGTTGGGGTTTGTGGCATTCACCGTCGACACTGGCCTCATTCAACTCACGAAGACTCAGTTGCAGGCCGCTGCCGATGCGAGCGCTTTAGCTGGAGCGATGGAACTTAGCGGGACGTTGGATGCCAGCACAGTCAGAGCCAATGCCAGGACGGCGGCCGTTGATATCGCGAAGCTTTATCGCAACGGCGATCGCAGTTCGGTGTCCCTCGACCCCATCAACGACATCACCTTTGGAAAAATCGCCTGGAACTCGAAGACTCAAACCTATCAATACTCATGGGGTGACGCCGCGATTCCACATAACGTCATCAAGGTTCGCGCGATGCGAAGCACCACCGGCGGCGACAACCGACTGCCATTGGTGTTTGCTCCGATATTCGGAGCACAAAAGGCAGACATCGGAGCAGAAGCAATTGCCACGTTTCAGCCGCGTGACATGGTCGTGGTCTTAGATTTCTCGTCTTCGATGAGGTACGACAGCACCTTCATGCGTGCCGGCGTACTCGGCCAAGCGTTTATCGAAAGCAATTTGCAGACAATGTGGACGGAGCTTGGTTCGCCCGTCTATGGCAACCTGGTGTTTGCTCCGAAGTACGCGACGCTGAAAGGAGTCGCCGCATCGGGCACGATTCCGCATATCGAGGTCACCTACAAACGATCTTCGGTCAGTGTGGTTTCCACAAGCAATCTGACGCAGGTAAGGTTGCAATTCTCGGGCAACTCGACACAGACATTCACGGGCCTCAGCGGCAAGACTGGTACATTTTCTGGCACCGGCGGCAACGCGAGCAAAGTTATCACTGCGTGCTGGGTCAAATCGGGAACGAACGGCAGCCTTTCCGCAGGAAACGCTGGCGAGCAGTTCGATTTTTCTTCAACGAAAATCAAAACGGCACTCGGCCTCACAATGCCATATCCGTACCCCGCTGGCAGTTGGGACGAATATATCCAAGTCGTTCAAACCGCCGGAACAGATATGGCCGATGCGGGGTATCGCGACATGTATGGCTACATGACGTGGCTGGAATATCTCCAGACGAATCACCCTTATTACAGCGACACTCCTGACCTCTGGAAGACCAGCGAGCAACCTGTTGGAGCCATGAAAGATGCCGTCACATTGTTCATGGATTATCTCAAGCAAATGCAGACTCAAGATCAAGTCGGTCTCGCGGTCTACAGCCATCCAAGCGCGAGCGGTGCCGTTCTAGAACATGGCCTGAGTGCAAATCTCGATCAGATCAAGAACACGACTCGACAACGCCAAGCGGGACACTACATGGGAGGCACAAATATTGGAGCGGGCATGAAGGTCGCCCGCGAAGAGTTGGTTGCAAACGCTCGACAAAGATCGTTTCGAATGATGGTGGTTATGACTGACGGTGTTGCCAACCTGCCAAACAACACGACCATTGCGAAGAAGCTCGTGATTGATGAAGCCAATCTGGCTGCAGCCAACAAGATCAAGATTCTGACCATCAGCCTCGGCGCGCTCGCTGACAAGGCTTTGATGCAGCAAGTGGCCAACACCACCGGCGGAGTTCATTTCAACATTCCCGGCGGAATCCCAATTAGCGATGTCCGCACACAACTTCAAAACGTCTTCCGTGAAATCGCCGGCAGCCGTCCGCTCAAGCTTATCAGCGGACAATGACCGCGATCATGACGAATTTGTTGCCGCAGGGTCACTGACCATTCCGCCGAGACGACACGCTCATCGCAATCCGGTCTAAGCTGACCAGCTCTGCACGGTCATTCGAAACACGCACTTGCTCGCAGATCGCTCGAATCACCCGAAAGTCAGGATCCTCGACAACGAGGCACGACGGGTGGGCTAGAAAGTCGTAAACAGCGCGTCGCTGAATTGCCCAATCAACACCGAACCGAACCGCTTTCAAAAACGACTCCAACGGCCAGCGAGCAGCACGTAATGCGCTAACATCGCTGATTGGACTCATCGGGATCTCAATCAGGCCAGACGGATAAACAAACGGCTGAGCAGCCGCTTGAGCGTTGAGGATCGAAGCCAACACCTCGTCGGAAGGAACTTCGCCCAACTTTCCGGACTCGTGAGCTGGATACTTGGAGCTCACCCAATTGAAGCCTTGATCAAGCA
>CAIJTL010001150.1 GCA_903823545.1 uncultured Planctomycetaceae bacterium | reverse complement strand
GTCAGATGGCTCGGTGCTCGCCAGTGAGAAGCGTCCGGAGAAAGATACTTACAGCCTCATCTTTCACACACAGTTGCGAGCAATCACCGCGTTTCGCTTGGAGTTGCTCACTCACGATTCGCTTTCGCACCGTGGACCGGGACGACAAGACAACGGAAATCTGCATTTGAGCGAGATCAAAGTTTTTGCAAATCCGCTCTCGTCACCATCTGCGAATTCGACATCGAATGCTTTAACCACTGGCGAGGCCAAGCCGCTCGTGCTGAAGAGCCCGCGAGCAGACTTCAACCAAGATGGCTGGACGATCGCGCATGCGCTCGACGGTAATCCGGGAACCGCATGGGGCATTTATCCGAAGGTTGGTGAGGATCATCGAGCGGTCATCGAATTCGCTCAGCCGATCAACTTTGAAGGTGGGACGGTTTTGACCGTCGTCCTGGAGCAGCTTCACGGCGGCGGTCACTTGATTGGTCGTCCGAGGATTTCTGTGACGACCGCCACCGAAGCACTCGCCCTCGAAACAGAGTTGTTGCCGTCAGAAATCGCTGCGATCCTCACCAGACCGGTTGGCGAACGAAGTGATCTACAGCGGGCTGAGCTTGCTCGCCATGTGCGAACAAAGCAGGTCGAACGTGAACTTACTGCGATGCCCGCCCCACAAATGGTGTATGCCGCAGCCAACGAAACGAAAGTCGATCCACTCGCACCGTCGCCCAAGCGAGCACCTCGTCAGATTCATTTGCTCGAACGAGGTAATGTCAAACAGCCCGGTCCTGAAGCTGTTGCCGGCTCGTTGGCATGTGTTCCCGGATTGCCCGATCGGTTCGATTTACCGAATTCACAAGACGAAGGAAGTCGGCGCGCGGCTCTCGCGAAATGGCTTAGTGACCAACAGAACGTTCTAACCTGGCGAAGCATTGCCAATCGGATTTGGCATCACCACTTCGGTCGCGGCCTGTGCGATACACCCAATGATTTCGGCCAAATGGGGGCGAAGCCGACGCATCCCGAATTGCTCGATTGGCTCGCTTGCGAACTTCGCGATCAAGGCCAGCGATCATCACTTAAGCACCTTCATCGACTGATTGTCACGAGCGCAACGTACCGCCAGTCATCAGCACACAACGAGCAGTCGGCGGCGATCGATGGCGACAACCGCTTTCTTTGGCGCATGAATCGAACGCGACTCGATGCGGAATCGATCCGCGACACGGTTGTCTCGATGACCGGAATGTTGGATCGCACGATGGGTGGGCCGTCCGTGAAGCAGTTCATCCAGACTCCCGGAATTCATGTCACGCCGAATGTCGATTACGCGAACTTCGATCCTGATCGCCCTGAGAACTTTCGACGCAGTGTGTACCGCTTCATCTTCCGCACGCTCCCCGATCCGCTGATGGACTCACTCGACTGTGCCGACTCGTCGCAACTCACGCCGGTTCGCAACGCGTCTCTCACAGCACTGCAAGCGTTGTCGATGCTCAACAACAAATTCACTGTTCGGCAGTCCGAACATCTCGCCACGCGAGCGGCTTCTGTCAGCGGCGATTTGAGTCAACAGATCGAAGCTGCCTTCCGTTTCGCACTACTTCGCAAGCCGACTGATCGCGAACGAGCAGCGCTGACGGAATATGCTCGCCAACACGGTTTAGCGAATGCCTGCCGAGTGTTGCTCAATAGCAACGAGTTCTTGTTCGTCGATTGAGCAACGCCCTGGACTGCAAGCGTTGATCATCGACTCTTTCACGAAGGCAAAAGCATTGAACCGCAGAGGACGCTGAGATCGCAGAGGTTTCAGCGATGAGATTTTCTCCGCGACCTCTGTGTCCTCTGCTGTTCAAAATCGTTTGGAATTGGATTCGCTGAACTTCAATCATGGCGCTGAATAACCTTGCCACGGAGTGACCGGTCTACTTTGGCTCGTTCGTCATTCTGAAAACCGGCCGCTACCTTACCTCCTTGCGAATGCCGTCAAAGAGTTGCGGCAGCTCAGAAAACTCGTAACCCACAGGAGAATCCCACATGCGAAGACTGATGATTTCTGTCGCGTCAGTAATTCTGGCTTTCAGCCTTTCTGCTTTGGCATTTGCCGCTCCCGGCGAAGCATTCATTGACCCGGAACAAGCTGGACCCGACTTCAAGATCCAAGGTGAGTACGAAGGAACGATCGGCGAGAAGTTGAAGTTTGGTGCTCAGGTTGTCGCGCTTGGCGATGGCAAGTTTGATGTTGTCCTGCTGCAAAAAGGGCTGCCAGGTGGCCCCAAAGATGCCGCCTGGGATGGTAAGACTCGAGTCACGCTCAAAGGTGAGACGAAGGACGGCGCGGTGGAGTTCACCGGCACGAACTTCAAAGGGACGATCAAAGAGGGCGTGATCAGTGGTACTGCTGAAGACAACGTGAAGTACACCGGCAAGAAAGTCGAACGAAAGTCCGAAACTCTCGGAGCGAAGCCACCTGAAGGAGCGATTGTGCTCTTCGATGGGAAGAACGTTGACGCTTGGCAGAATGGCAAACTAGTCGAAGGAGGGCTTCTCGGAGTCGGCACACGCACGAAGCAGAAGTTTGAAGACTTCACGTTGCACATCGAGTTTCGCACGCCGTTCATGCCGAAGGCTCGTGGGCAAGGTCGTGGCAACAGCGGCATGTATCTCGTCGATCAATACGAATGTCAGATCCTCGACTCATTCGGACTCACTGGCGAAAACAACGAATGCGGCGGCATCTACACCGTTGCCAAACCGATCGTCAACATGTGCTTTCCACCGCTGAGCTGGCAAACCTACGACGTCGAATTCCGCTGTGCTCGCTTCGATGCAAACGGCAAGAAGACTGAAGATGCCGTCACGACGATCAAGCACAACGGCGTCGTGATTCACAACAAGCTTACATTGAAGGCGACTCCGGGCGGCGGCCAAAACGAAGAGAAACCAGGCGCACTCTACTTCCAAGACCACGGCAACCCGGTCCACTTCCGCAATGTGTGGATTGTCGAAAATAAGAAGTAAAACGTCGCCGAACCTTGGAGTGCTGCGGCTCGACGCAGCACTCCGACATTTGGAAAAACGACGCTGGTCTTTCTAATCAGCAACCTTTGTGACTATCGACTTTGCGCTGCGGCAGTTCTGGAGTTTTGGATCGCTATTTCAATTGATCTAAGGGCTGCGTCGAGCCGCAGCACT
>CAIJTL010001149.1 GCA_903823545.1 uncultured Planctomycetaceae bacterium | reverse complement strand
TCCGGTGAGAGTGAGGCTCTCGTGCATTTGTTCGACATCATGCCGACGATCTGCGACCTCGTCGGTGCGAGCGTGTCGGAGAAAATTGACGGGCGGAGTTTTCGACCGGTCCTCGAAGGGAAAGCGACAGCCGCTCGCCCCGAATTGATGCTGGCGTACCTCGACAAGCAGCGGGCTTTTCGCGATGAGCGCTGGAAGCTGATCCGCTACCCACAGGTCAACGTCACGCAGTTGTTCGATCTGCAAGCTGATCCCGAAGAAATGCAAAACCTTGCCGACGAGCCAGCACAAAAGGAACGTGTCGTGGTGATGCTCGCACGGCTGTCAAAGTTGCAACAACATTTTGCAGATGACTTACCGCTGACAGTGCGGAATCCGAAACCTGCGGCGTGGGTGCCACCGGGAAATTGATCGGACGAATGCGAGTAATGGGAATCATGATTCCCATTACTCATACCAATCCCAATTGCGATCGTTTTACAACGACCCGCTCCGCAGAAATTCGTGCTTCACCGCGATCGTCACTTTCGCACCAGTTGTTGAAACGAAAGTTGCTTGGCCTGCGGAAAATTCGACAGTTCGGACTTGCTCGAAGCCAGCGGGGATGCGAGCGACTCCTTGAATGTAGTTGATCGCGGTCGGTTTCGATTTAGAGAGTTCAACGCTCGTCGGGATGCCGGCCTCGCTGACGATGTTTGGTTTTGTGGATGGGGCGAGTCCGTCAGCGAAGAAAGCGCAGACGTCTTCAACGCCGAGGCAATTGTTGCGACCGTTCCACGGAGAGCCGTGTCGGCCATGATTCTCGATCCAGAAGACGGTCGTTGGGAGCACGACAGGATCTTTGAAGGCAAACCAAACATAGCCCGCTTCCGAATTCGTCGCTGTGACCCATGCGGGCGAGCCCTTTAACTCCGTCGCTGGGACGCTGAAGAGTGACAGCAGATCGGCATAGCCGCGTCGCGCGGGGAAGGCCGAGCAATCGGTTTCGGCGGGAGTCTTCCAGAGAGTCGGGACGTGTCGCAGATCAGTGAACTTGGCTCCGATTGCCAGCGACTGATATTCCCCCTTCGTCGGATCGCTGAAGAGGCCGGGGTTCGTCAGGCCGAACCGAATTGGGCTGTGAGCCATTCGGACTGCTCCTTCTTTCTCAGGCATCGCGAGCGTTGCGTGGTGACCGAGCGGCACTTTGCCCGACATCCCCTCGATGAGGTGCTGCGTGTAAACGACCGATTGACCGTCAAGGAGAAACACTCGCTTGGTCACTTTCCCTGCGCGGACTCTCGTTTGCAGAGTCATTTCCATTGAGGTCACCTTGTTGTTGGACTTCGGCGGTTGGCTCAGCGTCCAATCGCTTCCTGCGACCTCACCGTGCGGAGGATGCTTTTCCCCGTTGACCTCATCTGAGTTTCCACCGAACGGCAAACAGAAGAAATCGCCGCGTAGTGGGCCGAGCACAGGCACGTCAAACGTCAGTTTCTCGTCTTGCCACGGCGAAATGTGATATGGCTGCACGGGATGATCGCTCTTGGGAAAGAATGTCACGGGAGCCATGTGGCCCCCTCGCTCTGTAATCGCGACCGAAACATCGGCCGAAGACAACACAACGCTCGGCTGTGAGTGAATGACTTTTCGCTCCGCTTTTTCAGCGGCAGGCAAATTGTTCGACGCAGAGAGCATGACAAGGCAAAGGAGTGTCGGTGAGGAGAAGCGAGCAGACTTCAAAATCAAACTCCTAGATTTGAGTGCGTGTTCTTTGGGGCGGTTGCGTTCTACGAGTTCGCGCGTCAGAGCCTAGTCCGCTTAGGTCCGTTTGCAAGCTCTGCGAGTTCGACCTCGTCAGGCTCGGTTCGCTATTCTGTGGGCGAGAGCGTCACCTTGTCCTTCAACAACTCGAAAGTCCCGAATGAGTCACGACGTCTACGAAAACCCGCTGATTAAACGATACGCCTCGAAGCCAATGGCTGAATTGTGGTCTGAACAACGCAAACATTCGACTTGGCGGCGACTGTGGGTGGCGCTCGCCGAAGCGGAACGAGAACTCGGAATCGAAATTTCTGATGCCCAAATTGCCGAGCTGCGTTCGGCGACCGACGACATCGACTTCAGTCTGGCGGCGAAGTACGAGAAAGAGCTGCGCCATGATGTGATGGCTCACGTTCACACGTACGGCGATCGATGTCCGTCAGCTCGCGGAATCATTCATCTCGGCGCGACTAGCTGTTACGTCACGGATAATACCGACTTGATTTTGATGCGTGATGCGTTGCAGATGGTGCAAACGAAGCTTGTCGCAGTAATCGACGAACTGGCGAAATTCGCCGCAAAATACAGAGATTTGCCCTGCCTTGGGTTCACGCATCTTCAACCGGCACAGCCAACGACGGTCGGTAAACGTGCGACGTTGTGGTGTTATGATCTTGTGCTTGATCTGGCTGAAGTCGAACATCGGCTTGCCTTACTAAAGTGCCGTGGAGTTAAAGGAACGACTGGCACACAAGCGTCGTTTATGACGCTGTTCAATGGAGATCACTCGAAGATCGAAGAGCTGGATCGCCGAGTCTCGGCCAAGATGGGATTTGATTCAGCTTATGCGGTTACCGGGCAGACTTATTCCAGAAAAGTCGACGCTCAAGTGCTCGACGTGCTCAGTGGCATCGGGCAAAGCGCTCACAAAGCCGGGACGGATATTCGCATTTTGCAGAGTCGAAAAGAGATCGAAGAGCCGTTTGAAAAGCAGCAGATCGGCTCGTCCGCGATGGCCTACAAACGGAATCCGATGCGATCCGAGCGGATGTGCTCGTTGGCTCGATTTGCCATGAACCTTCCCGCGAATCTTGCTCAAACTGTCGCAACGCAATGGCTCGAGCGAACGCTCGACGACAGTGCGAATCGGAGACTCGTGCTACCGCAGGCATTTCTGGCGATCGACGCTGTGCTGATCTTGTATCGGAATGTGGTGGATGGAATGGTCGTTTATCCCAAGGTGATCGCGAAGCATCTCGACGAAGAACTGCCGTTCATGGCCACTGAGGAGATTCTGATGGCCTGCGTTCAGGCGGGAGGCGACCGGCAAGAGCTCCACGAGTTGATTCGGGTTCATAGTCAAGCGGCTGCGCAGCAGGTTAAAGAGCATGGCCGAGCAAATGATCTCATCGAACGCCTGAAGTCGGATGCGGCGTTTTCGTCGGTAGATCTCGGAAATGCTCTCGACGCTCGCCGTTTCGTTGGGCGAGCGCCGGAGCAGGTTGATGCCTTTCTTTCGAGTGTTGTTGAGCCGATCCGCAATCGATTTGCGAAAAGCCTGGGGCATCAATCCGAGCAATTGCGAGTTTGAGTTAACTTCCCAATGCAGCGTGGGCTACTGGAGTTTTCCTCGCGCTGCGATTGGCCAGATCACCTCCAAGCGATCGCCTCGGAATCCATAGAAGTAATCGTGCAGTGGCGTTGTGAGATCGGCGTAACCGACGATGAGTTCCACTTTGTCGCCGATCTTTAGGTTCTGTGAGAGCGGGCCAAGTGTGAGTTCGCAGTGCTCCGCGCTAAGTCGCTTAATTTGCGCATCGGGCCAATTCTTAACGATTGGGGGGTGCGCGTCGGGATTCAAAGTCTTCCGTCCGCTGTCGAGGACTGCTCGGTCAAGGGTGGGGCGGCTTACGACGGTTGCTAGGACTGTGAGTGATGGTTTCAAGTCAGAGACGTGGCACTGCTCCAGGTAGAAGGGGTCGGCGAAAATTCCGCCACCGGCTTGGAGTTCGGTGATCCCGTCGCACTCAGCGGCGATTTGGTATGAACCGGTGCCTCCAGCGCTCACGATATTGCACTGCAGTCCGTCTCGCCGAAGTTTGTCCGCGCACTCGGAAAGTACCGAAAGTGCGTCGAAGATCTGCTTACGCTTTTCCGCAGGGTCTTCAATTCGTAGAAGGTGGCCTTCGTAACCCATGATTCCCGCGAATTCGATTCCGTCCAGCTTTGAAATGGCTGCTGCGAGATCGTAAGTGTCGCGACCGGGACGACTGCCGACGCGGTCCAGGCCGATATTCACTTCAATAATGACTCGGCAAGTCACTTCATTCCGTCGACATATCGCGCTAAGTGGTTCGATCTGGGCAAAATGATCACACGCGACGATTGGCTGAGATCGCCGGCACAGCGCAGCAAGTCGCTCCCACTTCGTTTCGCCGACGACCATGTTCGCGATCAATATGTCGTGGATGCCTGCCGCTGCCATAACCTCCGCTTCAGATACCTTGGCGCAAGTGACTCCGATAGCGCCTGAGCTGATCTGCCTCAGTGCAATTGCGGGTGTCTTGTGGCACTTCGCGTGCGGTCGCCAACTGATCCCGCCTCTGACGATATGCCGCGACATCTGTTCTATGTTTGATTCCATGGAATCGAGATCAATGCACAGCGAGGGAGTGTCAATTACATATCTAGATTGTCCGATGCAACCTGTTGCCATGGAATTCTTTCAGAAAAAGGGTTCAAGGGTAAAAGTGGGCAAGCCGAAACAACTTCGGCAGAACGAAAGACGGCTCTGAGAGATCCTAAAAAAACTCGAGCGGGTTGATTGACAGTCAGGCCGGGCCGGCTATTATTTGCCTCCCCGCCACGCACGCAGCAAAACACGCTGCAAGCGAGTGGGTGAGTTCTTTGAAAACTTGGTTGGTGACCGCAAATAGAGTAAGCCAAAGTTAAAGTAAAGTGCATCACAAGCGACGATGCACAATTTGGACAATCTTTCTGTTGATCGCAAGCAGCAACTTCGGTTGCTGTTAAAGAAATTACACGAAGGGTTTGATCCTGGCTCAGAATGAACGTTGGCGGCGTGGATTAGGCATGCAAGTCGAGCGCGAACTGTAGCAATACGGGGAGAGCGGCAAACGGGGTAGGAAAGATTGGTGACGTACCCTCCGGTCGGGGATAGCTACGGGAAACTGTAGGTAATACCCGATAATTTC
>CAIJTL010001148.1 GCA_903823545.1 uncultured Planctomycetaceae bacterium | reverse complement strand
TGTTGTTGCAGCAGCGCGGCGGCCGCGTCGGTCCGTTCTTTCACGCGGATCAACAACAGGATGCTTCGGCGAGCTTTCCGCATCACTTCTTCAACAAGGCCGTCGACGATGAGATGTCCTTTTTCGATCATGCCGACTCGCGTGCAGACGTCGGCGAGTTCGGGGAGGATGTGGCTGCTGACGATCACTGTCTTTTTCATCTCGCCGAGCTTCTTCAGCAGGTTTCGAATTTCGATTCGGGCTCGCGGGTCGAGACCGCTGGCCGGTTCGTCCAACAGCAGCACTTGCGGTTCATGTAATAGGACGCGAGCCAATCCGATGCGTTGAGTTTGCCCGCGTGACAACTGGTTGACCATCGCATCTCGCTTGAACGACATGTCGACGAGTTCGAGCTTTTCTTCGCAAACCTGACGACGTCCGGGACCGTTGATGCGGTACGCTGCCGCGAAGAATTCGAGGTACTCGATGACGGTCATGTCATCGTAGACGCCGAAGAAGTCCGGCATGAAACCGACCATCCGGCGAATCTCTTGTGGATGTGTGTAGATCGACTTGCCGCAAACATAGGCCTCGCCATAGTCGGGGCTGAGCAACGTAGCGAGCATGCGCATCGTTGTTGTTTTGCCGGAGCCGTTGGGGCCGATGAAGCCGAAGACGTCCCCTTCGGAGAGCTTCAGGTTGATGTTATTGACGGCGATCAGATCGCCGTAGCGTTTCGTTAATTGATTGGTTTCGATCACGGGGAAATTTCTCGTCAGTGTGATTCACACGAGCCCGCGCGCAAGCGAGGGGCGTTTGTTGCTGTCCCTCGCTCGCGCGTCGGGTTAGTTTTGTGGCTAGCTTAGTCTGGGTTTTCGTTGATCACAGGTTTGGATGGCTGAGCTTTTGTGGCCGGAGCTTCAGGCACAGCTTCAAACTTTGGTAGCACTCGCAACGCGCCGCCGTCTGGGACTTCTCTTTTGACAGGAAGCAGCAAACGCACGTAAGCGTGTTGTTTGGTTGGCTCTCGCGTCTCGCCATTGAATTCCCAGTTGGTTTGACGCTCTGGAATGCGAGCAATCAAGATCGCTCGGTCGAGTGAAATGAGAGGTGTGACATCGAACGCTCGAAGGCTGGCGTGTTCGAGGCCGGTGTAGGCTTTACCGCCTGCCGCTTCATGAAGCGTCATCATTTGTAGGATGTCGCCAGTGTCGAGATCCAGCGGGTTGTATCGTTCCTGCTCAATGAGGATGTCTTCTGAAACTTTTGCCTTTTTCGTTTCCAACTTTGTCCGTTTGGTACGAGTCAGCAAGCCGCGCATTTCGCGTCCATAGACGTTTGAGCTGGTCGGAACCCACGGCTGATTTGGTTCCCAAACTTTGGCTTTATCGCCTGCGGCGGAATGCGGGACGAAAATTCGTCCTTCAAATGCCACGACCCAATCATGAAGCGCGAACGGGAAGTGATGGACGATTTCGCCAGCGAGATCGTTGGCCGCAAACGTCGATAGACGGCACTCGACCAGCGGCTGTGACTGTATCCAGCGAGCCTCTGACGTGAATGATTTTGACGACCATTGGCCGAGCGGAATTTCATCAAGCACGAGGTGATCGAGTGAGGAGCGATATGTGGTGTGACCGAGATCAAAACCACTCGGCCGATAAAGTCCCCCCGGACCATTTTCTGGGAAGCCGAGCCAACTGACTTGAGCAGGTTGAATGCTGGCAGTCGAAACCGCCTTGTCAACCTCTGGCTGTCGCGGAGTTGCTTGAACTCGACAGCGCTGATTCTTGTCTGAATAGAGTGTGGCCCACGACCGTGAGATCACTTCCTGGCGATTAACATCGATATCGACGACATCAATTTGCGTCAGTTGGAGTGAGTGCCCGTTGACACTTTTCGCAAAGGCAAGGGTGCCGAGTGATGCGGTCACGACCAACACTGGAAGAGTGACCCAAGTCCAATGCGGTCGTCGGAGCAATTTGTGAACGATTAGGAAATCGACTGGCCCTATCAGGAGCCCGTAAGTCAAAAGGAGTCCCAAAACACCCCACAATGACGGCCGTCCGATGCCCGGCATTTCGATCGCTGCCGCTCGCCACTGTGATGCCAAGTCAGTGATACCACTTTGAGAAAGCCGCGTCACTTCGGATGATTTGTTGTTGGTTGAATCGTTCAGGCGAAAAACCAGCCGCCTGAGTAAACTTGATCGGCCTTCCCACCGAGAAAATGGTGGTTGGGTCAGATCGAGACCGAAGACGGTAATTTGTCCAAAGCCAAAACTCCCTCGCGAGATTAGGTTTCCTTCGATGCACGAGGCGAGCTTGCGTCCTTCTTTAATTTGAAAAGTTGTTACCGGCGTCAACTTGGCCGCTGGAATCTTTCGACTGAATACGGTGAAACTTTCGACGCCACTCAAATCGTTGGTGCGAGTTCGCTCCCGAATTTCAACAACATTTGCGAGCCAGTCGGCCCAGCGAGATTTCTGAAATTCATCGCGATTTGTGGTGACTGACAACAAGACTTGTCCACCGCGACGAAGCCAACGTTCGAATTCGACCGCTGCTTTGTCGCTCATAACCACACGACTCGAGACCAAGATTCCGTCAATTCCATCCAAGCCCCAGGGAATCTCAGCGAGCGTCGGCCAATCCTTTGTTTGAGTCGTTTGGACCTGAGGTACCGTTTCTAACAGCGGCGTGTTGAACCCAATTTCCAGCCAACGATTCTCGGTCTGTCGTAAGAAGGGGAATTGTTTGACGTCGTCCGTCAGCGTCGCAAGCCGCTCCTCTCTGACAACTCGACCAGCCGGATCCAAGAATCGAACGTGTGGGGAGGAATCGAGTCTGCCACAGCGAAACGATCCCGACCAAGCGGTCGCGCCTTGCTGTGTTGTCGATCGCGACAGTGGATAGAGAACTTGCACTCCATCCGGATCGATCGCTTCGATCTCACAAGTTGCAGCCTCGATCGAAGGCGCTTCCACTCTGACCGGCGTCCAACAACCAGCTTTTGATTGATGGCCGAAACCAAAGTCAATTTGTAACTCCGCAGCATTTCCCATCGCGGAGGCGAGCATGGTTAACAGCGAACAACATAGCCAAAATCTGGCACCACGCTTAAGTGGCGTAACTATCAAGTTTGACGAAACCAACTTCATGAAGTCGTGACCGACGTGAGTTCGTGACAAAGGAAACTGGCCATTGACTTCGACGGAAAATTCGTCGGCAAATCGCTGGCGACTAAGGTAGGGGATGATACGCCACTCGTTGACGAACCGTGAGCGCCAAGCAGATAAATCAACGAAGTCTTCATGACTTTCAAGGAGTACGCGGAACTCCGCCGAACAACTGCGACCACGTCTGCGGCTTGCGGATCTCCTATGTGGCTGCGATATCTCGGACTCATACAAAAATAACACAAATCCAATGAACGCTAAATCTGCGACAGATTACTTGGCGTCGGCCATTTAACTCAGGGTGGAGCATCTCGCCATGAAAAAGGTTGTCTCATTGTCGGTTTGATCGCCCTGCGTGGAATTGGAAGCTGTGTTTATTCCATCGTGACTGCCGTTTCCAACTTCCCGGAATATGCCCAGCGCGAAGTTGTTTATGAAAAGCACAAGGACGTGTTGACGCAGATCAACGACCTGATACGAGCGACGAGTTCCGTGGCCGAGGCGAAGAAGCAAGTTGCCGATGCCGAGTGGCCAGACAAGGTCGTTTTTATTCGCCTCAAGGAACAAGAGGCAGGGATGAACGATGGTTTTGAAGCCTTCAAGCGATACACATGGAACTCAAATACCTTCTTCACGATGAATGGCAGCGGGTAAGGTATACTAGGCACAGCGACTGGAGAGAAACAGATCGTGATTATCAACAATAGTCAGCAATCCGCCGCCGGGGGTGACATCAAATACGACATCGACATTGAGCATCAGCCATGAGCGGTGCGACTCATTTTTGGATGTTGGTCGGGGGTGTCGCTTATTGCTGGTTCGTGCTACGACGATTCAATTCGTTGGGATTTCGGCAGCTAAGCCTATTCACCTTCATCTCAGTCATGGTCGGTGTTTGGATTCAGTAGGACCGACGGTTGCAGCAGCGAGTGCTGACGAGCGGCAGGACTGTCGTTGGTACGCTCGTTGATAAGCAACAGCAGGGGACGGACTCGGCCGTCACGGTCGAAGTGTTGCTCGGTGGTTCGGAGCCGGTGAGACGCTCGACGTCGGAATTCATCTCGATGACCGAATACGTCACTCGGGAGTCGAAACGCGACACCTGAACTGGTGAGGGGCGGCGTTGGAAGTCGTGGGGACTGACTGTTGAAGTGGTCTCTTTGACGATCATCACGTCGGCCTCAAAAGTTCGGGCAGATGAACCTGCCAAGAAGAACCGCATTAAAACGACGAAGAAACACCTCGATGTGGCGCGGACCGGTGCCCCGGTTGTCGCCTGACGAAACTCGAATAGGAGTAGAGGAACTTCAAAGTCATCTACGTCGAATTGTTTGACGTTGGCGGGCGAAGGCGAGACCGCCGACGCTCCGATCAGCACGACTCATGCGGTTCGAATCGGACCTCTCGCAGTTTCAGACGAGCAGTGGATGTTCAAGGAAGATGGAAAGATCGATAAGCCGTCGCGGGGGCTCTAGTACGTTTCCATCACGCGCTGCGTCGTGGTCCGGTTGTTTCACGTCACATTGATCATGAATCGGCTCGTCACTTGGAGAGTGATTGTTGCTTAGAGCAGGCGAGTGTCGTGCTGAAGTTTTATCCCTGCGGGACCTCTTGAATCTTGTCGGAATACTCCGCTGGAATCGCGATCGAGACCAGCGGTTCATGCGCGCGACAAAGGCAGCAGACAGTCTTCAATCGACCGTGTGCCAATCGAGTCTCGCCGCGCCAGAATTCGATCTCGAAGGTGAGCGACTTCACTCCTTTGCGGACCACGTTGAGTCGCACCTCGAGCTCATCCTCAAAGTACGCGGGTGCTTCAAATGAGCATGAGGCGGAGACTCGCGGCCATCCGATGACCGCGCCGTCAGGCTGCTTTTGCATGATGCTCAAGCCCAGCGATCGGAAGAATGCGTGTTCGGCATCTTCCATGTATCGGTAATAATTGGCGAAATGAATGATCCCCGCCATGTCCGTGTCTGCGAATCCTACGCGTTGAGTGGTGGTGAATTGGGCGGGCATTGTGTGGTGTCCGTGAAATGTCAGAGGTCCGTGGTCAGTTGGAAAAACAGGATGGCTATCACAGTGGTTCCCAACAACTGACAATGAACCACTGACAACGGACAAAGGACCGCAAACAAACCTCAGCCAAAATGTGGAAGCATTGCCTTCTCCAACGGCGCAGAAATTTCCAACAAGTCGATTGCTGGTTTGCCGTCACAGAAGATCGTCGCAAGACGTCCATAAGTTTGAGCGTGCGGTGGCATCTGCATGAGTTGGCTGAGTGCCGGACCGGCGGTGACTCTCAAGATGGCTCCCAGGTCAATATGCCGCAGAACATTGTGCTCAATCAGCACGCGGCCCAGGGGAGTCTTCTCGCCGAGAATCTCATCCCGAACGGCGGTTGAAACCGTCGTCAGATCAAATCGCACGAGCCCGAACAAGACGACCTCATCAGTACCATGTTTCAATAACACGATCTTCCGCAAATAAAGGTCACCTTCGAGCCGTCGATCGAGCACTCGCACATCGACCGTCGTCTTGTGATACGACTCCACCGTGACGGTCATGTGGTGGTTGTGAGCCAACATCGACTTATACGGCTCCGGAGTCAACGCCGACGGAATGTGTTCCCAGCGATCAATCAATGACTGCCCGTCAGGGAAGAGGTCGATCAACGATTGCAGTTCGTCGTGTGGGTTCATGCCGTTTCTGGATGCTTCAAGAAAGTTCGGACGGGAGATGCAGGCGACGAGCGGCGTGAATGACCGTCAGCACGGTGATCTTCTTTGAGGTGAACCGAAAGACCACTCGGTAGCTGCCAACAAAAACTTCACGAACCGAGTGGTCTTCAAATTCAGGAACAATTGCGGCCGCTTCTGGAAACTGGCGACAACTTGCCACTGCTGCTCGAATTCGTTCGATCGTGCGGCGTGCATACAACGGCGAATCACGCGAGATGAATTCGCGGATTTCTTTCAAATCGGCCTTGGCCAACGCTGTCCAAACAACGCGGCTCATTCGACATCATCCAAAAGTTCTTGAAAGACTTCCTCGTCATCGAACACTTCACCGGCCTCCATTTGTTGGAGGCCAATTTCAATCTTCTCGCGAACGTACAACTGGTACATCAAATCCTCCCAAGTCATGTCGTCAGGCATGCCATTTAGAACTTCTTGGGCTGCGACTTTGACACTGGCCATTTTCCATCTCCTTTCTACACGTCAACTCGAACGACTAAACCCTACGTGTATCTCACCTGCCGGTGTTGCGGTTCGAAGTATTCGGGGAGCAGGCTATCGACTTGCAATAGTCCCTTGCGAGTGAGTCGGACTTCGCCATCTTCAACGACCAAATAGCCTGCTGCTTCTTGGTTGCGAAGTGGTACAACGAACTCGCTCAATACGTCGACTCCGAACTTGCGAGACAACGACTCCGCGTCGAGGTGTCCTTCTTTCATTTGCAAGACGAACTCGCGGATGAGTCGCTGGTGAGCCGTGGGGCGAAGTGCGCGGTTGATCGGCAAACGGCCCTCATCGACGACAACCTTTTGATAGTCTTCGATGCGGTCGAGGTTTTGGTAATGCACTCCTTGAATGTGACCGAATGACGAAACCCCTGCGGCCAACAGGTCGGTTCCTCGAAACAAGTTGTCGCGATAGACGAAGCGGTCAGTGTCACGGCATTTCACCAATTCGTTGCCGCTGGAGATCTGATAACCCGCCGACAAACAACGATCGAACGCCTCGCTGACCCAGCGGCGCTTCGTCGGCCAGTCGGCCACCGGCGAAGTGATTCCGTGCTCTCGCATGTCCTTCGAGATCAGCGTATTGAATGGCAGTTCCATTTGGTAAATCGTGATGTTGTCCGGTTCCAGTTTGAGAACTTCGTCGATGCAACGATGCCAGTTCTCGTCCGTCTCGCCGATCATTCCGGCGATGAGATCGATGTTGATCTGAGGAAACCCAATCTGCCGCAACCAGTCGTATGCTCGATAGACCTCTGGTGAAAGGTGCGCCCGCCCGTTTTCTTCCAGGATCGCGTCGTTGAAGTTTTCGACTCCCAGTGACACGCGCGTGACACCGATTTCTTTGAGTGTCTTCACCTTTTCGAGATTCATCGTCCCCGGTTCGCACTCGAATGT
>CAIJTL010001147.1 GCA_903823545.1 uncultured Planctomycetaceae bacterium | reverse complement strand
CTTCACGACCTCCGATGCTGACCGTCTGAAGTTCGCCGCCAATGGTTGCGACGCTCATTCGCTGACCGGCGATCCACTCTTCATCGATCGCGAGACCGGCGACTATCGCGTGAAGGATGACTCGCCCGCGCTGAAGCTGGGCTTCAAGAACTTCTCGATGGATAACTTCGGCGTGCAGAAGCTCGAGCTGAAGAAGGTCGCCCGCACTCCGAGGTTGCCGGGCAACGAACCTTCGCCGCGACCGATCACTCAACGATCCAAACAAGCGATCGAGCATCTCTGGCGCGGAGCGATCATTCGCAATATCGCGGGCGATGAGTTCTCGGCCTTCGGCGTCACCAAAGAATCGGGTGGCGTGCATCTGAAGTCTGTGCCGAGCGATTCCGAAGCCGCGGCCAATGGCTTCAAGTCGAACGACCTGATTCAGTCGCTCAATGACCAACCGGTGAAGAAGGTCGCCGACCTGTTGCGACTTCAAAACGCAGCGGCCGGTAAGCGGCTGGAGATTCGCTTCGTGCGCGAGCAGTCATCCAATCTGATCGCCGTCGACCATTACCTCTTCGCGACGACCGAGTCCGCCAATGCCGACGGCTTCAAGATGATCCCGCTGTTGCCAATCAAGAACGTGCTGCCGATCGCCGCGTTGACGACTCAACCTGCAACGAACAATGAACTGCCGCAGTCGCTGTTCGATGGCAAGCTGGCTCGCAACTACGGCCCGGTGTTCGGCAACGGAGTCGATGGCGGTCTCTACAAAGTCGATCTCGGCCAACGCCGCGACATCAAGTCGATCAACACTTGGTCGTTCCAACAAAACGGAGTCCGCGGCCCGCAACACTTCATCCTCTTCGGCAGCACGAGCGAAACCGATCCCGGCTGGAACACCGCCGACCGCAAGCTGTTCAAGCCGCTGATTGAAGTCGACTCCACCGCGCTGCCCGCCGACCCCTTCCAAGCGACCAGCATCCGCTCGTCCGCAGACAAGATCATCGGCCCGTATCGCTGGCTCGTTTGGCAAGTCCACTCGGTGACTCCGATCGGCGAGAACACCGCGTTTCAGGAAGTGCAGGTTGTTGGTACGACGGACTTCTAGTCCGTCGCCGATAGGTTGGACGACTGGTTGGAACCGACGGACTGGAAGTCCGTCGTACAGTCTTAGTGCAACCCTGGTCTGACATCGCGACGAAGCACTCATCGGAACGTATCACTCTTGTCGGGTGTTCGCGGAGCTGCCGTCGCCGGTACGAATGAGTTTATGAGACTCATTGCGTATCATCCGGGATCTGTTCGCGAGCGATCCGAGTTTTTCACCCTCGACAATAAGAATGATTCACGATGAACCACAAACTTTCTCGACGTCGCTTCGTTCAAGCGGCTGCGGCTGCTGGTATTGGGTTGCCGACGATTTTGCCTTCGGGGGTTGTCGTCGGGGCTTCTCCTAACGAGCGGCTGTCGTTTGCGTGCATCGGCATGGGCGGGCAGATGCGCGGGTATCTGGTTCCGGAACTCAACAAGATCGATCAGCAGATTGTCGCCATTTGCGATGTCGATAAGCGGCAACGAGACAGTGCGTTGCAGTCCAAAGGGCTGACCAACGCGCGGGCTTATCACGACTATCGCGAACTGCTCGATAAGGAGACCGGAGTCGATGCCGTCATCATCGCGACTCCCGATCATTGGCACGTGCCGATCTGCGAAGCGGCACTCAAAGCGGGCAAGCACGTCTATTGCGAGAAGCCGCTGGCTCATTCGATTGCCGAGTG
>CAIJTL010001146.1 GCA_903823545.1 uncultured Planctomycetaceae bacterium | reverse complement strand
GTCGAAGGCCGCGTCGTTGGCGGTATCACAACTTGGCGAGACGATGAAGCGGGAATCGGACATATCCCCAACATTGCTGTCGACTCGGAATTTCGGAGCCAGGGGATCGGTCGCCAGCTCATCGAACATGCGCTGGATCACTTCCGGCACCTCGGACTGACTCACGCCAAGATTGAAACGCTCGCACAAAACTCAGTTGGGCAGCATCTCTATTCATCGCTCGGCTTTCGCGAAGTCGCGCGGCAAATTCATCTCGTGACCGATCTTCAACGTACTGACATTCAACACGGAGCCGATGCAACATCATGCGTATCGCCTTAATCGGAGCGATGGGACAACTTGGCGGCGATCTGTTGCCGCGATTGCAGGCGGCGGGACATGACGTGCGATCGCTCGGACATGCTGACATCGAAATCACAAACGCAGAAAATTCGGCGGCCGTTTTGGAGCCATTGCAACCGGACCTCGTGATCAACACGGCGGCGTACAACTTAGTTGATAAAGCAGAAGACGAGCCGGACGCGGCAATGGCCGTTAACGGACTCGGCCCGCAACTGCTCGCACGTCTGGCAGAAAAGCACGGTTGGCGTCTCATGCACATTAGCACGGACTACGTCTTTGGCGACGTCACGCGTCCAACGCCAACCCCATTTGTTGAATCAGACTTAGCCATCCCTTCTGGAAGATACGGTCTCAGCAAATTGACTGGCGAGAAGTTCGTACAAGCAAATTGCTCGCGACATTTCGTGGTTCGGACCTGCGGGCTGTATGGCATTGCGGCACTGCGAGGAGCGGGCAAAGGGAACTTTGTGGAAACGATGTTGCGTTTGGGACGCGATCGAAAACAACTCCGAGTCGTGAACGATCAACTCTGTACGCCGACCTCGACCGCTGACTTGGCCGACTCGCTCGTGAAGCTGATCACGACCGATGCCTTCGGTCTGTATCACGCGACGAACTCCGGCAGCATGACTTGGTGCGAGTTCGCTCGGGAGATTTTTCGATTAGCGAAACTCGATGTCGAAGTCATCCCGATCACGACAGCCGAATTTGGTTCGAATGCAAAGCGTCCGAATTACAGCGTGCTCGATTGCAGCAAGATCGAGTCAGTTATCGGTAGGAAGTTGCCTGATTGGCGTGATGCACTGGCCCGATATTTGGTTAGTCGGCAATCAGTTGGAACGTGATTACCCGGAGAACTCAGCATTGCCGAGTCTGGAAGTGCCTTATTTTCACGGCACAAACCTGCTGGTTTCATCCGCAGTCCGGCTGTGCCATCCGCAGGGAACCAAAATATTTCTCGCCGACGCGCAGAGGCCGCAAAGATTGAAGAGCACAGAGGTGAAGCCGTCTCCGCGAACTCTGCGCCTCTGCGGGAAATGTTCGACGTTCAACACAAATAGCGGAGAACCCTTTTTGTCAGCTTGATGTTCCAACTGGCTGACAAAAATGAGTCGAGACAACTTGGCGAAGTGCGGTAAGGGCCTTCGCTAACTTCTCTAGTCTTCATCAACAGCTTGGTTTCACGCGGCACCACATCTATTTGCGAAAACAGGTGTGTAATCCACCGTCTCGCGTCAAAACTCCTCTCCGCGCACTGACGACAGACTCTTACAGTCCCGCCGATCGCGCAGTCTGGTTGGAGTTTTTAGGGCTATTCAGACGATTGTCCTGTCTGGAGCGAATGGATTCGCTGCTTCGGGCTGTCGCGCCCGTGGGCCACTGCGACAAAAATGGGGAAGGGATTCCCGATGAATCGACGTCAATTCTTAAATCTGACATCTATGACCGCACTTTGCGGCCTCACGACATTCGCTGGATGTCGAGGGACTCAGCACGCGCACGTGTTGAAGGACAACGACAAAGACCTCGTTGGCAGCCACACGGCCGGCTCAGAAACTTACAAACCTCTGATCGACGAATCGGTCGCGAAACTACTCGGACGCGGTTGTGTCGTCACCGACATTCAGCCAGCGGCCATGACCATCGGCGTGAAGAAAAACATCTGCTTCATCGGAGTCGAAAACTGCACGTCAGAAGAGATCGGTGACTTCAAGGAGCAGATCTATGAAATGATCGACTCGAAGATCAACGAGTCGCAACAGTATCACCAGATCAGCCGACGCTATGTTGATTCAGGCTTGAAGCAACTCCGCATCCGGCCGGATGAATTGTTCGTCAAAGAGAACCAACGCAATTTCCAAACGGTCATGGAAGAGATGGGCCAACCGTTTGATTACTTGCTGTATGCCAAGCTGACGTCGGGAACGACAAACCAAAACGGCGACTACCAACGCGATTACTTACTGACGCTGGAATTGGTCAACATTCACAACGGTGAATTCGACAAGGAATCGGCTCGACTTCGTAAGGGCTACCACAAAACGTGGCTTGGCAAAGTGCTGAAGTATTAGTTTTGTGGCGCGTCACTACGCATTACTCCGACGAATCCCGCATGAACGGTCATCGTCCTAGCTTGCTGAAGAAGACATCCGCAGTCGCTGTGATTGCGGATGTCTTTCGTTGTTTTGCGGGAGCGATTGGTCGTTGGTTATTGGTCATTGGTCATCGGTCATTAAGCCACACCATTGCGGCGGCTTGTTTGCTGACTCTGCTTTTCACAACCGGCTGCACGAGCTACGCGGACCGACTTAGGACCGTTCGGCAAGATTTTTATTCCGGTAACCTCACTGCGGCTGATCAGTTCGTCAAAAAGGAATTGCCGAAGCGCGGTCGATCGAAAGAGGCCGATGTCCTGAAGCTTGAACGAGCGATGGTCGAACTCTCGTCTGGTCGACCTGCGGACGCGGAGCGAACACTGCGAGAAGTGCGCGATCGGTTCGATTATCTCGAACAGAAAGACCTCGCTGAAGGAGCCGCATCCTATCTGACGGACGACACTCGTCGAGCTTACGCGGGCGAAGACTACGAGAGAGTTCTGATTCGAGCGTTCCTTGCTCTCAGCAATTTGATGCACGACGGCTCTGATGCCGGGGCTTACGCGCTGCAGGTCAATTCGAAGCAAGAGCAAATCATCGAAGCGGGTGCAAAGGAGGGGGCCGAGAACCCGAAGCTCGCGTACAAGCGAGTGGCACTGGGGGCATACGTCAGCGGCATGTTGCGAGAAGCGTCGATGCGAGATTACGACGACGCCAAACGATCGATACAGCTCGTGGCGAACTGGGAGCCCGAGTTCAAATCAGCGAAGCAAGATTTGGAGCGAGTGACGAACGGTCGACATTCAGCGCCTGGAAACGGCGTGGCCTATGTTTTCACACTCGTCGGACGCGGTCCCTACAAAGAAGAGCGGAATGAAGAGCCGACTCAAGTCGCCATGTTGATTGCTGACCAGATTTTGTCAGCAGTCGCAAAGCACTCCGTCACTCCGACGATCGCTCCGGTAAAAGTGCCAGTTGTGGTCGTGCCACATAACGATGTGCAATCGGTGCGAGTCAACATTGACGGCAAAGACAGCGGGCTGACGGAGACGATCACCGATGTCGGCCAATTGGCTTCGCAACAGTTCGATGCGATCTTCCCCCATGTGATGGCGCGGACGATTGTGCGTCGTTGCGTAAAGAAAGGGTCGCTCTACGCGGCCAAGGAAGCGACCAACATCGAAAACCCGCTTGCCGAACTTGCCTTCGATGCGGTTGGTGTTGCTTGGGAAGCGACCGAGAATGCTGACACTCGCTGCTGGGGCTTGCTGCCAAACAAAATCCAAGTCCGTCGCATTGAGCTTCCCGCTGGAAAGCATCACCTCGCGTTGCAGCCTGCGACTGAGTCCGGTCAACCGCTCGGCAACGCCGAGCAAACAGACTTCGAAGTCTTCGACGGTCGGAACACGTACGTGCTCGCCAACTTTCCGGGACGATCGCTGGTTGGACAGATTCTTGTGAATCGCGATGCACGAGGCGATTTGACTTCAGGGCCGCCGAAGCGGCCGGAGTCGCCGCAACTCCCGAAGCATGGCGAAGGCGTCTGCTGGCCACCCAAAGAACCGCTCCCACCGACCGCGCCAGAACCGTTGCCGCCAGATGACGAACCGCGAAAACTCGCTGAGTAAACGCTTGGTTCGCCTCTCGCAAAAAGTGAGCGATGTAACCGCGTGGTGACGTCGTGTTGCTTCGCCTGCCTGCGGTGCCTCTCTACGATGCCCATGTCCGTGATCGGACTTCATTCATTCTCTCCAGAAAAGGCATTGGCGATGACGTTGAGACGTGGGTTATTCAATTTGATCGTATTATTGGGATGCTCCGTGAGTGTCTCGTCGGCCGCCGATCCGATTCGGTTATGGGAAGGAGACGCACCGGGTGCGACTGGCAAAGAACCGAAAGATATCCCGACGCTCACTCCGTATTTGCCTTCCGCTGACAAGACGAGCGGCACTGCAATCGTCGTCTGTCCTGGGGGCGGCTACGGTGGCTTGGCTGGTCACGAAGGTGAAGGCTACGCGAAGTGGTTGGCAGACAACGGCATTTCAGCATTCGTTTTGAAATACCGACTCGGCTCGGCTGGTTATCGACATCCAGTGATGCTCAACGATGTCTCACGAGCGATTCGATTGGTTCGATCGCAGGCAGCGGAATGGAAGCTCGACACGAAACGTGTTGGCGTGATGGGAAGCAGCGCCGGTGGACACCTCGCTTCAACAGCGGTGACGCACTTCGATGCGGGCAAGGCGGACTCTGACGATGCCGTTGAGAAACAAAGTTCTCGTCCCGATTTCGGAGTGCTTTGCTATGCCGTGATCAGCATGGAAGACGGCGTCACTCACAGCGGTTCCAAGGCCAATCTCCTCGGCAAGAATCCTGATCCGAAGCTGGTTGAACTCCTCTCGAACGAGAAACAAGTGACGAAGCAAACGCCGCCGTGCTTTGTCTGGAGCACGGGTGATGACAAAGCCGTGCCTGTCACGAACTCGCTCCGCTTTGTCACCGCGTTGCAACAGAACGGCATCGCTTACGACTTCCACGTCTATCAAAAAGGCCCACATGGAATTGGACTGAGCGAAGGACGCAACGGAGTCCCAGCCAACGACGTTCATCCCTGGGGCAAAGACCTGCTTTATTGGATGCGCCAAAACGAGTGGCTCAAGTAAGTGAATTCAGCCGCCTATTACGTTCGCTTTCTAATCGAAGAAAACACCCTGCCTCGCCTGGAATGTGGGGTCGCGGCGTTGGCGAAAAACTGAGCGAAGATGAAATCGCTCCACGCCACTGATGACATAGGAATGATCCATGGAATGGCTTGATGAAACTCGGCACGGCAAACGCCTGTCAGTGCTTAACCAGATTGAGCATGGAGTACAGGCTCTTTTCCAACCGCAGATGGTCGAAACAAAAGGGCTGAAATGCCTGTGTCTGACTAATCTTGCCTTTGCATTGATCTACTTCATGTCTGGTCGGTTGGGCTTGCTGTTTTCAATTCCTGGCGGCCACCCGTCTCCGCTCTGGCCACCTTCGGGAGTGGCCTTGGGCGCTGTCATGCTCATGGGCAGGCGAGTCATTCCTGGACTTTGGCTGGGGGCGTTTTTCGTCAACTTATCGAGCAGCTTGCTTTCGTCGGAGCCGGCGAGTTTCTTCGATTTGGTCATGGCGGGACTTGGCATCTCAACAGGAGTTTGTTTGGCTGCTGCTATCGGAGCCACGCTCATCCAACGTTCGGTCGGAGAACGCCACCCTCTGGAACGAGTGGGTGATGTGTTTTACCTACTTTGTATTGGTGGAGTCGCAAGCTGCCTGATAAGTGCGTTTGCAGGTACAGCGACGGTCTGCATCAGTGGATCCGTTCCTTGGTCGCGATTTGGTGAAACCATCACGACCTGGTGGCTTGGTGATGCCACAGGGGTGTTTGTCATTACCCCGCTATTTCTAGTTTGGACGGCAACCACTCATGTCAAATTGAAAGAGCGTTGGCTCGACTGCATTGGTTGTTTTGGGCTAACAAGTTTGTTGACGTATTTGACCTTTATTGAATCGCCTACGTTGCCGTTCGGTTTAGTGCTCACACCATTCATGCTTCAGCCCGTCATTCTGTGGGCGGCAGTTCGAACCGGTTCACGAGGGGCGATCATTGCGATGGTTATCACCTCTACGATTGCGGTCTGGGGAACAGTTCACACCGAAGGACCTTTCTCATGGATCGTTCGCGCTAACAAGTTGCTGATGCTAGACGTCTTCGTGAGCATGAACGTGCTCACGGCGTTGTGCATGTCGGCGATTGTCATTCAAAGACATCGAGCCGAGTCATTACTTTGGAAAGCAAACAATGAGCTTGAGCTTCATGTGCTCGATCGAACACAGCAACTGAATCTCGCGATCGAACAACTCAAAACCGAAATAGCCGAACGTGGAATTCATCTCCGCTCGATTTTGGAGTCGGTTCCGGAATGCGTGAAACTGTTGACTCAGGACGGGACGCTTTTGGAAATGAATTCCGCAGGTTTGAAGATGGTTGAAGCCGATTCGATTTCTCAGGTGATTGGTAAACGTGTCGGATTCTTGATCTGCCCGGAACAACGAGACGCTTTTCATGAACTTAATCAACATGCGTTTGCCGGAGGCTCTGGCACTCTTGAGTATGAGATTGTCGGCCTCAGAGGAACTCGCCGTTGGCTGGAGGTTCATGCTTCGCCACTTCGCAATCCCAACGGACAGATCACGTGCGTGTTGTCAGTCACACGGGATATCACGGAGCGCCACCGAGCAGAAATGCGATTGCGTGCGAGTGAGATTCGTTTCGCCACGATCTTTCGCGCGAGCCCAATTGGCATCTGTATCACGACTCTCGCAGAAGGGAGATATCTCGATGTTAATGATGCCTTTTGTGGACTCCTTGGCCATACACGACAAGAATTGATTGGTCAGACTTCAGTGAGCTTGAAGCATTGGGTTAACCTCACAGATCGAGCAGAGCTGTTTACCGAGCTCAAAAAGAACGGGTCTATTCGTCGCTTTGAAGCAGAGTTTCGTCGCAAAGATGGAAGCGTTGGTTACGCGTTGCGATCCGTCGAGCGGCTGACGCTCGACGGCCAAGATTGCGCACTCACACTTTTCAGTGACATCACTGAATCAAAGCGAGCGAACGCGGAGCTAATCGCCAGTCGCCAAAACTTGGAATCGTTGTCACACCAACTCATTTCAGCACAGGAAACCGAACGTCGACATCTCGCCAGAGAATTACATGACGAACTCGGCCAAGTCCTGACGGCAATGAAGATTCAGCTTTGGGGAACTCAGCAGTCAGCAGAGACAACAACGCGAGTGAAGCTGGAAGAAAGCCTGTCGATGATTGATCGCGCCATCGATCAAGTTCGTAATCTTTCGCTCGATTTGCGTCCGCCGCAACTCGACGACCTCGGTCTCGTGGCCGCCCTGAATTGGTACTTGAAAAAGCAATCCGAAATCGCCGGGTTCCGATATCACTTCACCGTCGACCCTGAAGACATCTCGGTTTCAACGAATCTGGCGACCACCTGTTTTCGAATCACACAAGAAGCGGTCACGAATGCAATTCGGCACGCCAACCCCAGCGATGTTTATGTGGAGCTGTTTCAGCGAGACCTCGAACTGCATCTCACCGTTCGTGACAACGGGCGAGGGTTTGTCGTGACGGAAGCACATCAACGTGCTTCCCGTGGAGATTCGCTCGGTCTATCAGGCATGCAAGAACGAGCCAATCTCGCACTCGGCCACCTCGCAATCGACTCCACTCCCGGCTCCGGAACAACAATTCATGCTTGGTTTCCGCTGAATTAGTCCTCAAGCCCGCGATGTGCACCAACCCCACCGAGCTTGCCTCGGTGGCGGCGATTGATTGAGGATTAGTCACACGAGTCGCTCGATCGCTCGGCCTTCGGGGACGAGAAACACCGGGCGGTTCTCGCGCGTGTAAGTCGGTGTCTCGCGATCGATTCCCAAGAACTCGATCACGGTCGCCGCGTAGTCATCCAACGTGTAAGGCTGATCGAGCACATAGCCGCCGTCCTTGTCTGTCTTGCCGATGACTTGGCCGCCGCGAACTCCCGCTCCCGCAAACGCGATGCTGAAGGCGTTCGACCAGTGATCGCGTCCTTGAAACTTGTTGAGCTTCGGCGTGCGACCAAACTCCGTCACAAAACAAACGAGCGTTTCTGACAACAGGCCACGTTCGTGTAAATCGGCAAGCAGCGCGGCAAACGCACGGTCGGTGCTGCCGGTCATGACCCAATGTCCGATTCCATATCGCCCTTCGCCACCCGCTTTGTTGCGGACAGTTCCGCAGGAGCCCGACGTGTAGATTTCGTCGTGATGATCCCAGTTCATATTGAAGCCGCCGGGTGTTGTCGGTGACTCGTTCTCGCGAACTTCGAGTGCCACGACGCGGACTCCCGATTCCACCAAGCGTCGTGCCAACAAATAACACTGACCGCGATGTCCCATTCCATATTTTTCGCGAGTCGCCGTAGATTCCTGAGTGAGATCAAACGCTGTTTGCGTGCGCGGGTTGCTGAGCATGTCGAAAGCGTGCTCGAAGAAGCCGGTCATCTCGCGCGATTTCGTGACGTCCGTTGGATTACCCGACGTCAGCAAACCAACGTCGAGATTGCTGAGCAGATCACGTCGATTACGAAAGCGGCGATCGTCCAATCCGCCAATCAGGCCGAGGTCCGCAACCTTCCAGCCGGGCTGCGAGAGATCGCGGCCTTGAGTCCGAAACGCCTTCCATGCTGGCGAAAGAAATCCAGTTGTCGGTGCGTAACCAGACATCTCACCGTTGCCGGGAATCATCACATACGGAGGAAGATATTTGGCATTCGAGCCGATTCGCTGCGAGATTGCCGCACCGAGATCCGGCATCTCGACAGCACCGCCGGGCTTCACTCCTTGAAGGACATACTTCGCACCCGCTCCATGATCATTAATTGTGTGACACATCGAACGCACGATCGCCAACTTGTCCGCTTGGCGAGCGACGTTCGGCATCAGCGACGTCAATTGAATGCCAGGAACGTTCGTGTCGATCGGCTGATAGGGACTTCGATGTTCGGCAATCGTCTCCGGCTTCGGATCCCAGGTATCCATGTGGGACATCCCACCTTGTTCGAAAACGATAATGACCCGCTTCGCGCGACCTTTCGTCGAATCACTCGCTCGCAGAGCCGAAGTTGAACCCATCAAACCCGCGAGACCGCCGGTCAAACCCAAACCCAAGAAGTTGCGTCGTCGCATGAGTACGAACCTTATTTCACGTAGAGCAGGCGGCTCGCCTGCTCGATGACTCTATTTGTGTAGTAACTCTTTTGAAGACACAGGCGAGCCGCCTGTGCTACGTAGGCTTGTCGCGGAGCGACAGGGCTACGGGGTATCCCAATATAGCGGGCATCGACCCAAAGGCACGCGCGTCTTTGCTTGTTCTCGTGAAAACTCAGACCAACGTGATTCGCAGACGGACTCACGTTAGAAAATGGCACCTTAATCTCTCTGTCGTGAAATCCGAGAGGGCTTCTCATGCTGTGCTTTACTCGCGCATTCTTGTTGTTCTGGGTGATCGTCGGGGCGATCTCCTGCCCAAACTTGAACGTGGCCTTCGCTCAAGAAACGCCGCAGCCGGAAAGTTACCTTCGACTGCATTACTTTAAGCACGAGCACATGATCCCAATGCGCGACGGGACCAAGCTCTTTACGGCGGTCTTCGTTCCGAAAGACACCACGCGGAAGTATCCGATCCTCATGAAGCGGACACCGTACTCGTGCAGCCCCTACGGCGAAGACAAGTACCCTGCGAAGGTCGGCCCAAGCGAGCACTTCGTCAAAGCGGGATACATCTTCGTCAATCAAGACGTCCGTGGGCGGTTCGCATCGGAAGGCGAGTTCGTTCAAGTCACGCCGCATCTCACCAATAAGACAAAGCCAACCGACGTCGACGAAAGCACGGACGCGTATGACACAATCGATTGGCTACTGAAGAACGTCCCGAATAACAACGGGCGAGTCGGCATGTCTGGCATCTCGTATCCGGGCTTTTATGCGGCAGCGGGAATGATCGATGCTCATCCAGCGTTAAAGGCAGTCTCGCCACAAGCTCCCGTCGGTGATTGGTACTTCGATGACTTCCTGCATCATGGCTCGTTCTTTTTGGCGCACGCATTCAAGTGGCTCACGGGCAACGCGACCGAACGTCCGAAGCCGACCACTGACCCAGCCAAGCCGTACGTCTATCCGACTCCCGACGGTTACAAGCTGTTTCTCGAAGCGGGTTCGATCGAGAACATCAACAAGCTTTACCTCAAAGATTCGATCCCGTTTTGGCGCGACATGATGCTGCATCCAAACCGCGATGAGTTCTGGCAGAAGCGAG
>CAIJTL010001145.1 GCA_903823545.1 uncultured Planctomycetaceae bacterium | reverse complement strand
TGATTGAATTCGCAGAAGCCTTATCAAGACGCCGAGCGAGCAATTGGCCGTCGAAGCCACGAAGGACTTCGAGTTCATTCGAGTCCGCCGCCTTCATGAGCACGAATTCGTCATCGGCCGAAATGCTCGTGCGTGGCGACAGGCCATGACGCATCCATAAGCGAGCCCCCGTTGCGGGATCAGCCGCGATGAGCCGGTTTTGTTGGCGATAACAAATCAGCCCTGGCCCGACATGCAACACGCTCAAAACGGGCTGCTGATAACGATCGAGATACAGCACATCATCCACCGTGAAACCAAGCCGACCGGGACGAATTTCGTATCCGCCGATTTCGTCGGGGTCACCAGTTGGGATCGTCCACAAGATGCGCGGATTTGTTTCGCCACGGTCATCAAATGGCTGAACGCCAAAGAGGTCAGCCCCCATCTGCAACACCAACAACGGCCCGATCCCCCAACCTCGTTGCAGTTGATAGGCCAAGCGAAACGGCGACTTCGATTCCGGAAGCGGCAATTCCCAATAGCCTCGCTGACCGGCTCCTTGAAAGCGAACTTTCTTGCCACCTCGTTCGACCGACACTGTCAGCCGTTGCCAAAACGGATCGCGGCTTTCGACAGGGATGTTGTTGCAATAGATGTCGTCGTGCGACTCTTCCTGCTCAATGACTTTCGGCTCCCGCAGCGGCCATTTGTCCGTCGGACCGTTGGCCAGCGAGCGACCGATCGCCGTGTCGGGCATCACGTCGGCCAGCCACTCCGTGGTTGATCGACCGCTCGGCAATTTCACATCGGCATAGTGATCGCGCAATTCTCGATAGCAGTCAGCCGCCTCCAACGGTTCGCTCCGAAATTCGTGGAGCAAAGCAAGTCGATACCACGCCTGTGCAGCAAGCGAGCGATCATCACTCCCGGCAATCTCGCGTAACGCGAGGCTCGTGCGGATATAACCCAACCCGACTCCCGTGCGACCTGACAACTGCAATTTGACTTCGCGACCAAACGGCAGATTCGCCAATTGATCGGCAAAGTGCTGCAAAGCGAACGCGTCGAGACTTTCTTCTGATTTCTGCCGTCGAGCGGCGATCATCGCGAGCAATTCCGGTCGCGTTGCCGGATTCGCATTCGCAAGCAAGTCCGCGATGACACCTTGCAGCCAGCGATCGCGACGAACGGAGCGCATCGCGGACTCGGTCATCGATTGGCGATCAACGGGATTACTAACCCGAAGCGCGAGCGAGGGAGTCGGGGAGTCCCGCGTGGAATCGCCCTCGCTCGCGCTTCGGGTTAGTTTTGAAAACGGTTCGAGGCTTGTTGCCGCGAGACGGTCAACAACCATGACCTCATCGCTCGGACGCAATTCGGCCAGTTCCAGAGTCAGCCGCATCGCATCGACCAAAGAACCGCTGCGTCTCGCCGCTTCGATCAATGCGTGGCGGGCTTCAATTTGTTCCGCGGAAGATCGAGACAATTCCAGCAACTCGCGTTCGACAGCCGTGTAATCCGCCGCTTCATGCTCAATCCGTCGGAGCAACATCTGCCGTAACCCCGACTTTGCTTTGTCACTGTGATTCACATCAGCGAGCAACGTTCGCAGCAGCTCCTCTCCTTTTGCGGAGTCGCCAGCCTGTTGCCTCAACCATGCCAATTCAATCCGAGCGTCGACATCTTCCGGCTTCGCGATCGTTCGCTCGGTCAAAATTCGCTGTCGTGCCGAAAACGATTCGAGGCCGCTCACTGAATACGGCGACAACGCAATCCAACGATTGCCGACTCGAGCGAACTGCCGATTCGCGTTTGGTTTCTCAGGCACATGTCGCGTGATGGCACCGTCACGACAATCGACTGCGGCCCAGCCTCGTTCTGGCAACGGGATCACATAGCGGCTGCCAACCCAATCGCCTTTTCCAGCGGGCGATGAAAGCCACTTCGTCCACACGATCTTTCCCGTCGCCGATTCGATCGACGAGACCTTGTGACGTTCAAAGACCATGATTCCAGACTGATTCGCTTGGGCGTCCGGATCGCTAGGCATCACCGCGAACATCGGCTCGTTGAATTCAGTCCGCCAACGCAACGCCCCGGATCGAGCATCCAGCCCGCGCAACGACCGCGATTCAGGCGACGCGACGATCAACGTTCCAGATCGAGACTCGCTCACCACCATCTCCCGCCAAGATTCCCACCACCGCGCCGGAAACGGTCGATCTCGTTCAGCGGCCGTGAAACCCGTTGCTGACGAAATATCGTCACGCTCGAAGCGAAAGCTCCAAGACAACGTACGAGTCAACGGATCAACCGCGACGAGACATCCTGCGTTCGTCGGACACACCAATCGACCGGCGGACCAAGTCACCGGACATGCGACATGCCGCCAACTTTGTTCTTTGAATTGTTGACGATCAGACTCCGCGAGTTGTACCGACCATTCCAACCGGCCATCGTCCGCTCGCAACGCCAGCAGGCTTATGAGCGATTCACGTTGAGCGACCAAATACAAAAGACCGTCGCTCGCCAACGGTGGCCCAATAAAATATGTCCCTTGCAGTTCGGTGGGTGGTTCACTGTTCGATCCGCCGACACGCCACAGCCGCTCCCCCGTCGCGAGATCGAGCGCTTCTAGATGATTCCGGAGCAACGTTCCGGAACCCGGCTTGAAGTCGAACGCCTCTGCGTCTTGGATCAAAAATAACCGGCGTCCATCGGTCGTGATGCGGCCTCGAACCGAATCGCCGAACCAACGTCGCTGCAATTCATCAAACATCGCCCCTTGAATTCCAGGGTGTCGTTGCAGATCGGTCGAAATCCCCAGGACCGAATCGGTCGCCACGTTCTCCCACAGCTTGCGACCTTGTCGCACATCAACGACCACAACTTTCGCAGGCACTGCAAATCGCGAAACGACAACATCGCCAACAACCAATGGCTGAGCACTCGGCAAAGCCAACACGTCGTAGCCGCGCCAACCATCCAAGAGTTCTCGGATCAGTCGCGCGGCTTCCCCTTCGAGCCCTGCATCGACCTGCCAAACCGGCGGACCAGTCGGGCCATCAATGATTGATTGAGGGGCGTCCCCCTTCTGCAGATCATTCGCCCCCCTGCCCTTCGCGATCGCAGCGACTTGCTCGAACTGGCGGAGTTGCTCATCTAGCCAAATTGCGAGATTGCCTTGTTGCGCGTTCGGCGGAGCGGGTGACCTCTCCAACTGCGGGCGATGTTTTTGAAGCAAATCGCGAGCGTTCATTGCATGAGCCGAACGACTTGCCTGCTCGACATGGCTGAGCGACAGAACCCAACGTGCCATCCAAGTGAGATCTTTCACCAATGCCGAACGCGGATGCTTCGCGAGTTCCTCGCTCGCTGCGACGGCCATTTCCCATTCGCCTCGGTCAGCATGTCTCGCCGCAAGATCTCGTAAAGCGTTCCAACCAGCAGTTGTTTGCCCAAATCGTGTGACGACGCCTCGATGTCCTTTGACGTCGCCTTGCTCGCGAGCGGTTCGCCACAAACGCTCCGCCTGTGAACCGTGCAACCGCTCGTATAACTCACGTCCCGTAGGAGGCAAATCGGCCAACAACCGACTCACTTCCGCAACGACGCTCAATCCATGCGGCCCCGCCACGACAAACACGTTCGGCGCTTCGAGCAGTCCCTGCAACGCAGCAATCGCTGGAGCGAACTCTTTCTTCGCAATCTGTGCGTGAGCCGCTTCAAAGATCGCATCGGCCTGACGATCACGAGCAATCTTCGCGGACTGCGGAAACGGCTCCGATTCAATCTTGGCTCGCGAGTCTTGAGCGTCGGCATTTGTGCTCAGCAAAACGATGAGCACAAGTTGTTTCAAAATTAGCACGACGCGCAAGTGAGTGGTCAGACGCCAGGAGAAATCGACCACTCGCTTGCGCGTCGTGCTTCTCAATCCATCGCCAGCAACAGCCACGTTCGCCAATGCAGTCACCCTTCGGGCAAGGCGATCCAGCAACCTCAGCGGCTCAAGAGGCGAACAAGTCATGAGGGACTTTCTTAACATCAGCCGAGCACCGACCGATTTCGCGAGGCATTCTGGCAAGCGACCTTCATGGCAGCAACACCCTTGGCATTCGTTCGCCAAAGCGCAACGATGAGAGAGACCCCTAACTCTAAAGACATACTTTCTCTATCACTTGGCCAATTCGCATGGATCGCGACAACTCAGCCACGGACACCAACTCAGACGAAACCCGCAAGGCGATCGTGCGGCGGCTTGAACCGCATAACTTGCTCGCGCTCTCGGCGTTTTCGGTGCTACTGCGATTCGCGTGGATCTTCAAAACCGAGAGCGTGATCATTCCCGCCTTCATGGACAGCATTGCGGGTGCCGGTTGGCTACGTGGTTGCTTGCCGGTCATCAATCGCTTCGGGCAAAGTCTGCCTCCCATTTTCTTTGCACGACATTTGCGATCAGCTCGGATCAAGAAATGGAACTTGTTCGGCACGGCGTTTGGTTTGGGAATGTCGATGCTGGCAGTTTCCGCAATCTGGACCACAACTGCTGATAAGCGGAATCCGTGGTTGCCTCCGGCGTTCTTGGTTCTGTATTTGATCTTCTTCGCATCGAACGGACTGAATCAACAAGTCTTCGGGACGTTGCAAGGAAAGCTGATCCGCCCCGATCGTCGCGGCGAGTTACTCGGCCTATCAGGAATTGGCGGCTCGATCGCATCGGTCATCGCGGCGTGGTTTTTGTTGCAACGATGGCTCGCTCTTCCGGATCACGGCTTCGGCTACATCTTCGGGTTTTCAGGTCTCGGCTTTCTGCTCGCGGGAGTGATGACCTGCTTCGTTCATGAACCACCCGATGAACTGCGTGTCGAACCAGTCGAACAGCGCGGCGGCTTGCGCGAGTCGTTCGATCTGTTTCGGCGCGATCGAGATTTCCGACAATTGGCAATCGTCGCGATGTTGTTCATCGCGATTCAGCTTTTGTTTCCGCACTTTCAAGCACTCGGCCTGAAGCACGTCGAACGGGATCAAGTTGGCTTTCAGATGATGCTGTGGGTGATCGTGCAAAACGTGGCGGTCGGCCTCTTCAGTTGGATCTCCGGCAAGCTGGCGGATCGTTTTGGCAATCGACTCTCGCTCCGTCTGCAAATTGTCGGAACGGCATTTGTGCCGCTGCTGGCGCTACTCTTCACGAGTCATCTCGATGGCTTCGAGTCCAAGCATTTTTGGATCACGTTTTTCTTTCTCGGTCTGACTCCAGTCACCATCAAGACCCTGACGAACTACGCCCTCGAATTGACCGAACCTCGTCAGCACCCGCTTTACGTGGCGACGTTACACGCTTGCCTCGCGATTCCATTTTTGTTGTCACCACTCGTCGGCGGCCTGATTGATTGGCTTGGCTTCCGGCCCGTCTTCATCGGCATCAGTTGCGTCATCGCCATCGGCTGGCTCGCATCATTTCGCATGATCGAACCCAGACGACGCGCTTAGCGTCGCCACAAGCTTTCAGCTTGTGGCTGAGGCTGTGGCCGGTCTCCTGTTGGCGAGCCACAGCCGCCTCGACCGCAGGTCTCCCCGAACGCGCTGGAGACCTACGGTCAAACTTTGTGTCTCGGTCAGGAGACCGGACAAACCAAGTTGCGTGTTGCCTTTTCGCAACATCGCCGCACGAGACGATCAAAACTCGCCGCGTTTATCGCGCGATGACAGCAAGGGACTGTGTTCGCCAAATGGAAGGCGATAGCATGAGCGACCTCGTTGCGGCTCGACCCGCGATGTCATTGCTTCTGAGTGGCGATGGTTCTTGCATGGTGGCGTTCGTTGAGTTCCTTGTGATGGCTGACCGCTCGCAATGCACTACGCCCCAGAATCGTCACGCGAATTTCTTCCTGAATCGTCGGGGAATTCGTCGGACGATTTGAGCCTCAGTTTTCATTACCGCTCCGC
>CAIJTL010001144.1 GCA_903823545.1 uncultured Planctomycetaceae bacterium | reverse complement strand
CATCCCCAAGTACAGCCAGCATCCCGGAAAACACGTCATTCGTTATCAATGTGACTGGCAGTGACCCTGAAGTACGCTTGCCCCATTACGGCATCACCGGCGGTGCCGATCAAGCCAAGTTCACACTCAACTTTCTTTCCGGCGCGTTGAGCTTTGTCTCCCAGCCCGATTTCGAGCATCCCTCAGACGCCAATCACGACAACGTCTATGAAGTCCAAGTGGCCCTCAGTGATGGAGCGCATCTCGTCACGCAAAACGTCAGTGTGACTGTGGCCGATGTGAACGAGACGGTTGCAGTCACACTGCCAGTGACCAGCGGCACTCTCAAGGTGCTGTTCATGAACGGGCAACTCCATCTCCGAAACAGCGCAGGAAGAGAACTTGTTACTGCTATCAATTTGGCCAATGGTGCCGACGTGCAACTCAATGGCTCCAACTCGGCGAATCGGCTGACATTGGATCGGTCATGGTCGCGATTCGCAGGCAACCTCACGTTTAACGGCAACGGCGGAAATGATCAGTTTGATGCTCGCAGTGTCAGCCTCGACGTGCGGTTCAACGGCGGAGACGGCAACGACACGTTTCTCGGCGGCAGTGGCGACGACACGGCTGATGGCGGTACGGGACAGGATAGCTTGTCAGGAAACGACGGCTACGACTCGCTAGTCGGCGGCACTGGCAACGATACGCTCACATGCGGCACCGGAGACGATACCGCTTCAGGCGGCGCAGGAACTGATTCCATCAGTGGCGGCGATGGTGATGACTCCCTTGGCGGAGGCGATGGCAACGACACGCTCTTAGGAGACTCAGGCAACGACATCATCAACGGCGATGCTGGAGCCGATTCCATCAATGGTGGTGAAGACGACGATGTCCTGTTGGGCAACGCGGGCAACGACACCATCGACGGCGGGACCGGCAACGACGTGCTCGACGGTGGCGACGACAACGACGTGCTGAAAGGCTCCGATGGCGACGATGCCATTCGAGGCGGTAACGGCAACGACACACTCAGCGGTGGGAACGGAAACGACATCCTGACCGGCTCGGCAGGTAACGATTCTCTGAAAGGCGATGCCGGAACTGACACGCTCCTCGGCGATGCTGGCACCGACACGCTGGATGGCGGACTCGGCACCGACATCATCAACGGTTTCACCACCGGACTCAGCAAAGACTCGATCAGCGACTCGACCAAAGTCATCGACACGTCATTTGCTTTCGATTTCGACGCATTGCTCGCCGAATTGTTGTAGTTGGCTGTGAGCCTCACTCAAACCATAGACACGCGAATTTCCTTCAAATTTCTATCTGCGGCTGATTGAGATAGTGTGGCATTCGGCAGATTGTTCTTGCTCGGCGTCGAACAGGCCGCGTATTCAAAACCAAGGAAGTAATCTTTGAACTTCTGAATGCACGCGAACACAACATTTTGCCAGAAGGTTAAGGAATTCAGAACGCGAGACTGCGCATCTTCTGCGGCACCATATCCTGGAGTCATCGTGTGTCCAACAGGATCGACCAAACGAACTTCGACTGGTCTTACATCGAGCCGTGCTTTCGTAAATCGCAAAAACCTGACCTCGGCGACAAAGAAGTCTGGATGGAATGGTATCGAACTTGTTGGTCTCACTTGGAATCGGATGGAATGTTGGAGGTTCGATCTGGTCTCGATATCACTCGAATCAAACTTCGTGGAATGGTCTTG
>CAIJTL010001143.1 GCA_903823545.1 uncultured Planctomycetaceae bacterium | reverse complement strand
TTTTGTTGCCACTTCCTCATGAGGCAATACGGACTATTTTCGTTGCGAGAGCTATAAGTGGTTCATGACCACGCACATCCTTATTGGCACTGCCGGGCATATTGATCACGGCAAGACTCGTTTGGTGGGTCGGCTCACCGGGATCAACACGGATCGGCTGCTAGAAGAGCGGACTCGCGGGATTTCGATTGATTTGGGGTTCGCACACTTTGAAGCGGATGGCATTCGGTTTGGTATCGTCGATGTTCCCGGCCACGAGCGGTTCATCAAGAACATGGTTGCCGGTGCGACGGGCGTGAATCTCGTGATGCTGGTGATTGCGGCTGATGACAGTGTGATGCCGCAGACGCGCGAGCATCTCGAGATCATGCAACTGCTCGGCATCTCAGCCGGTTTGATCGTGATCACGAAGATTGACTTGGTCGAACCGGACTTTGTGGACCTCGTGCGAGCCGATATTGAATCGCTCGTGAGTGGTACGTTTCTAGATGGCTGCCCGATCGTGCCGGTCTCTTCGGCAACAGGCGATGGTTTAGAAGATCTGCGAGCGACGCTGATTCGACTGGCTCGCGAAGTTGTGCTGCCGGAGCCGAGCGAGCTGTTTCGGATGCCGATTGATCGAGTCTTCAGCGTGGCGGGGCACGGCACAGTCGTGACTGGTTCGGTGCTAAGCGGTTCGGTCAAACCGGGTGACACTTTGGAATTGTTGCCTGCCGGTCGTGAGGTGCGAGTGCGCGGCGTGCAGCATCACGGCTCTCAAGCGGATGACGCGGTCGCTCGACAACGGACAGCGATCAATCTGGCAAGTGTGAAAACTGATGAGGTCGAACGTGGCATGGAACTCGCCGCCGTCGGTTTTCTTCGGCCCTCGCAGCGAATGCTGGTTGAGTTACAGAACCTCGCGTCATCGCCGCTGATTTTGTGCGATCGACAGCAATTTCATCTGCATCTAGGAACGAGCGAGGCTCATGCGCGAATCAACTTGAAAGGAGCGACGCTCGCACCGGGTGAGCGAGCGTTTGCCGAGCTGCGGACGCGGCAGCCGATCACGGCCACTCACGGGCAGCGATTCATTCTGCGCCGCCATTCACCAAGCATCACGGTGGCCGGTGGGCGAATCCTTGATCCGTCGTTGCCACCGATGAAACGGATCAAAGAGATCGCGTTGCTCGGTATGAAGTGGCATTCGACAAGCGAGTCCGATCGACTTGCGACTCTTGTTAGCCAGCAAGACAGCATCAGCGAGTCGCCGCTCGAAGCCGCTCGTCGAGTGGGAATTCAGCCGTCGCGTTATCGGCACTTGGTGGAAGAGTTACATGCGTCCGGGCAATTGGTGCGGCTGCAGACCGTAGAGCAGACGTCTCGCCTGCTCGTCGCCACGCGAGGAAGCACAGGCGAGACGCCTATGCCACGAGTCAGCCAGCTCATTCACACAGATCGGCTTGCAGCTTTGTCGGTTTCGGTGATGAAGTCTGTCCGCGAAGTTCTGGCGAGGCATCAGCCGCGTCGGGCGTTGTCACGCGAACTGTTTGTCGCAAGCTGTCGCGAGATCGCTCCCGCAACGTTGCTCGATGCGGCGTTTGAGCACTTGTTGGCAACTGGAGAGTTGGTTCGTGTCGGGCCGCAAATTGGACCGGCTGACGCACAAGTGAAACTGACGAAAAGCCAGCAGATGGCTCGAATGCGCATTCTCGAAGAGATCACAACGGCAGGCTTGATGCCGCCGACCACAAAGGAACTCGCGGCAGTCGTTGGTCAAAGTCT
This sequence comes from uncultured Planctomycetaceae bacterium, assembly GCA_903823545.1. Lineage (GTDB taxonomy): Bacteria > Planctomycetota > Planctomycetia > Planctomycetales > Planctomycetaceae > SXKJ01. Next base: position 1,208 of record CAIJTL010001143.1, on the reverse strand, counting down.
CGAACAGATTCAGCCGTTGTTGCATCTGTCTTGTGAAGACGGCTTGCTCATCAAGATGTCCGATGAGTTGTATTACTCTACCGAGGCGATCGACCTTGTGAAGAAATTGTGTCGTGTGATTCTCACGAAACTCGGACAAGCAACGATGTCGCAACTACGAGACGCTTGGGGCGTCAGCCGCAAATATTCGATCCCGCTGTGCGAGTATCTCGATCAAATCGGATTCACCGTCCGCGTGGGCGATCTGCGGCAGCTCAAGCAAGCTGCCAGATAAAGCGGCGGAGCCGCAATCAAACTCACGCTTCGGGTTAGTTTTGAAATCGCTTTTATGGAGTCACTTCAACCTTGGGCAGCAGCGTCTTCAAACGTTGCTTGCCTGCCGCTGTGATCTTAGAGCCGCCGACGTTGATCGTGCGCAGGTTCTTGAGCCCGGCAAGATGCTCGATCGCTGAGTCGGTGACCTGGCTGGCATTAAGCACCAAATCTTCCAACGTCGTGAGCTCAGCGAGATGTTTGACGCCGTTATCATCCAGCGGGCCGCCGAAGAAGCGAAGCATGCGCAGCTTCGGGAGCTTGCCGATTTCTTTCAGCGTCGTGTTGCTGGCCGCTTTGTCGTAGATGTCGAGTTCGTAGAGCTCTTGAAGCTTTCCGATGAACGGCAATGCGGACTCGGATGTTTCCTTGCCGTGGATGTGAAGCTGCCGCAAATTGACGAGGTTCGCCACGTGAAGAAGGCCGGCGTCGGTGACGTTGGTATGCACGATCTCAAGTCGCCGCAGGCTCGGCAGCTTGCCGATCGCTTCAAGCCCCGCGTCGCTGGCGGGGGACGAATGCAGGTTGATCGACTCAAGCTGCTTCATGCTGGCGAGGTGTTTGAATCCCGATCCGGTGATCTTTGACGCACAGACCGTCATGCGACGCATTTTGGTCAACGCGGAAAGATGCTCGAAGCCTTCGTCGCTGACCGCTGTCAGACAGACGTTGAGGAACAGCAAGTTGGTCAGACCTTTCAAATGGATCAACCCCGCGCTGGTGACGGCGGTGCCAGAGAGTTCGAGTCGCCGCAGATCATTCTGGCCGACCAACAGCTTCAGCGTCTCGTCGTTGACTCGTTGCGAAAGAGCTTTCGCCTCCGGTTCTTTGTGCCCATCAGTCCGCTCGTTGAGGTTGAGTTCCGCGATGCGACCGAAGACTTCGAGTGACTCGTC
>CAIJTL010001142.1 GCA_903823545.1 uncultured Planctomycetaceae bacterium | reverse complement strand
TGCGATAGCGGACTTCGCTGTTGTGGTCTTGCAGGTTGATCGGGCCGGGTTCGGGGCCTTCGGGCAGGGGCGAGGAGGTAGTGGCATGCGAGAGTTCGACGTTGTCGTGGACGACGACTCCGTTGTGCCGCACGGTCATGCGAGCGTTCTTCGTTTTCTGGCCGTTGGCGAATTGAGCGGCCGTGAAATCGACGTCGTAGGTTTGCCACGATAGAGGCGGGAATGACATGTTGATGTCCGGTTCCTTGATCGAGGGGATGCCGCCGCACTCGTGGTTGTGAGGCTTCAGCCCGAACGAATCGAGCATCTGCACTTCATAGCGGCTTTGCAGATAACAGCCGCTGTTGCCGCGGCTTGGCAGGAGCGGGCCATACGGAATCTGAAACTCGATGTGGAGCGTGCCGCTCTGATGCTTGAACTTGCTGGTCGCCCCTTGCATTAGGAGTTCGTCTTTCGTCATGCGGCCGTTCTCAAATTGGTCGGCGTTTTTGCCATCGAACAGCACGACCGCGCCCTTCGGCGGCTTGGCTCCGAGCGTGGGGCTCTTACGAACGATTCGTTTCAATTCGCCGATGACTTTCCCGTCCGTCGTGAGCACCATCATTCCGTCTTCAATCGTTGCGGTCTGTTCGTCCGCCTTGAACGTGGTGACGCTAGCAACAATCTCTCCCTCACGCGGAGCGATGTCGTTCTTGTCCCAACCGTCACCCGGCAAGCCGCCGTTTCGCCACACCGCGTGGAACTTCCCTTTGCCGAGTGCGATGACTTGGACGCCAAGTTTTTTCTTACCGTCCGGTTTGGTCACTTCTCCGGTGTATTCGCCTTGAACCAAGTAATCCGGATTGTTCGCGATGGCCTCTTTCGATTCGAAACCTTGAAGGATTGACGGGATCGAGACGGCCATGGTCGTCACGATGAGCAACGCCGAAATGGAACGAGCGGGCATAGCAGCCTCTCTTTCGTGGAGCGTTTTTCAACCTACCAACTTGGCGAAGAGTAATCGTTCGCAAACAACCAGTCATGTTCTTGCTGGTGCGATGTGCTACAAACTGGCACCGTTAACAATTTTGCCTGATGGAAGCAGCGATCGCCTACTGATTGCGAAGCGTGTGAAGAGGCTACGGTTATGGGGACTCGAATTCGTCGTCGCATGAAGGATTCGTCATCGTGTCCACTTTGGGGTTTCAAAACTCTGAGCCGTTTCGTTTGTCTGCTCATGTTCGGATTCAGCGTGTTTTGTTGGATCAACACGTTTTCAAGTCAGGCTGTCGCTGAAGAGTTCTTGATTGGGGCCCCGTTTCAGAAGGTGCTGGAGCAGCCAGCGGGACTAACTTGGTCGGGTGACTCGCTACGAAATGCACTGCAAGAATTATCGAGGACAAAGAAGATTGCGATTCTTCTTGATCGGCGGATCGATCCCACTCAAGAGTTGAAACTGGCACGTGCGAACATCTCGTTGCGGGACTTGATCACTGCAGTTGCGGAATCCGGGGGCGCTGGCTCGACGGTCGTTGGAAATGTCGTCTATGTGGGTCCGAGGCCGAGTGCCGATCGATTGCCGTTCCTCGTCAAACTTCGCACTCGAGAACTCGCCCAGTTAGCAGCCACCAAATCAGCAACGATCAACAAAGAGGCGAATGAGTCCAAGAATCCGTGGCAATCGCGTTCGGCAAAATTCAAAAATCAGCGAACTTTGAGTTGGAATGACTTTGATCAGCCACGCGAATTGTTGCACCAGTTGGGCACTCGATATCAATTTGAAATCGAACAACTCGATCAAATTCCGCACGACCTGTGGGCCGGAAACTCGCTGCCGCAGGTCAACGCGACCGAGGCCCTATCGCTGCTGTTGATTCAGTTTGGTTCGACGTTTCAGTTTCTTCCTGATCACGCCGCGATCCGAATTGTGCCGTTACAAGAAGAGGAGGCCGTCGTTGAAGTGACTTACCCGGTTTCGGTAGCTCAGTCTGATAAGCTCGCTCGTGACCTAAGAGAGAGATTTCCGAAAGCGATGATCGAGCAATTGGAATCGAAAATCGTGGTTCGCGCGTTCGCTGAACAACATCTGGTGATCGCGCAGTTCTTGAAAGAGCCACGGTCAGGTAGCTTGGCAAAGCCACCGTCAAAAAAGTCATCCGTTAAATCTGATAAGCCTGAACCATCGCCACTGACTCGCAAACAAGCGTTGACCGTGAAGAACGCCCCGTTGCTGGAAGTCATGAAGACCTTCGAAGGGACTGGGGTGCGGTTCGATTATGACCGTAAGCAGTTAGAAGCGGCCAATATCTCGCTTGATCGCAAAGTGGATATCGAAGTGAAGGGAATGACCACCGAAGCGATCTTCCGCCAATTGCTCGAACCACTGGGGTTGGACGTCACTGCAGAGGGTGACACGCTGCGACTGAGCCCAAAACAGAATTAACACTACGCACGTGAGAGTGGTAAAGAAGACTCGTGTGGGCGTTGTGTTCATTCGGCGATAAAAACGAAACAGCCCGGCTTCATCATGAAACCGGGCTGTACATGTTAGGTGATTACAAGCAGGCTTAATTCGCTGCTATTTCCAAGACGGCGAACGGGCTGATGCGGAAGACCTTCTCGGCGATGAGATCCTTCTCACCTTGAGTCTTCGCCTTCGCAAAACGCGCACGGAACTTCTTCAGTTGTTCGCGACGCTTCCGCTTCCGAGCCAATTCACGCTGACCTTCAATACGTCCCATAGTCGATCGTAACCTCACACCCTGAAAACGATGGTTGACGGTTAATTTCCCGCAGTTAAGGGGAACTCTTTTAGCGATCAATTCCAATAGGGTCAACAGGCGGAACGGATTCGCTTCCTAAATTGGGTCGGAGTGGTCCGCTCCCGCGAAGTGCGACACCACGCTTTCCGCCAGAGAGGACCGTTCCTAGAATCCGGCCGCGTTTGTCGGCTACGAGCCGTGAAATACAGCTCGTAGCCGTTTCTTTTTGGGCTCGTTGAATTTTGGAACGAAAGTTTTCCGCATGGCTCGGCAGTTTCTCAAGGAGTTGAAGGACGGTGATTCCGTTGACGAAGTTTATTTGCTGTCCGACAAACAACTGCGAGCGAACCGACAAGCCAACCTGTTTCTGCTGGCAACTCTGCGAGATCGTACCGGTGCGATGTCGGGTCTGATGTGGAACGTGACCGAAGAAAGTGTTGCTGATTTTCAAACCGGGGACTTTGTCCGAGTTCGCGGAAAGGTTCAGCTTCATCAGGGGAATTTGCAGATGATTCTGACCGGTGTTCGAGCCATTCCCTCTGACAACATGAATCCCGACGACTTTGAGCAGCGGCCGACTGCTAGCATTGATCTCTTGCTGAAGCGACTTCGAGATCTGTTGTTATCGATCGAAGAATCGCAGCTTCGCGCATTGATGGAATGCTTCCTCGTCGACGACGCACTGTTGAACGATCTGTCGAATGCGGCCGCGGGAGTCAAAACACATCACGCTTATCGCGGTGGGTTACTCGAACACATCGTCAATATGCTTGAGACCGCCAAGCGAATCGAAGACCTGTACCCAGCGGTCAACTTCGACATCCTGCTGGCTGGCATTTTCTTGCATGACTTGGGCAAAGTTCGCGAAATGAGCATCGACAACGCCTTCGTTTACACTGACGAAGGACAGTTGCTCGGCCACATGATGATCGGCGTCGAAATGCTGACTCAGAAGATTGCGGAAGTGGAACGCATGACATCAGAGCAATTCCCACAGGAACTCGCTCTAAGACTCAAGCACATGATCATTAGCCACCACGGCACCTATGAGTTCGGGAGCAGTCGCCTGCCGATGACACCCGAAGCGATCGCACTGCATTATCTCGATAACCTCGATGCGAAGATTCACGAGTTCGCTCGCACCATTGCCGATGATCCAAACACGGGATCAAGCTGGACACCGTTCGTACCTCGAATGGATCGGAAGCTGTTTAAGGGGCAGCCGACGAGTTAGCAACCGGGCGGACGTCACTCAACAAGATGAACAGCTCGATCGACGATTGATTCGGAGAGCGCAAAATGGTGGCTCGACACAATCGCCACGAAGCTGACGGTCAATTCTTGCTGAGAACGATCGCGTTGGTGTTGTGTTCGCTGACGGTTACATCCACGACTTCTGCGGAGGATGCGACGCCTACGGTCCAGCATCAAGTGACCTTTTTCGACGATAGATTTCCAAACGACAATCCAAAGTCGAGAACTGTTGAAGGTCGTGTTCTAATCGCCGCCCAAGACGGTGGTTTGTTGATCGAAGGACGTGACGGAAGACTGTGGACCGTCGGCCCCAAGCAGCTTGAGAAGGACGAAGCAACAACGGAGCCTTTTTGTCCGCTTTCGGCAGATGAAATTGGCCAGCAGCTTCAAGCGGATTTAATCGCCTTCGGCATCAAATCGCCCTCTGAAATCATTCTGACGAAGCATTACGTCATTTGTTCGACAGCCGGTCGCGTCTATGGCGAATGGGTCGGCGGGCTGTTCGAGCGACTGCATGCTGCGTTTCACTCGTTTTGGAAGGAAGCAGGACTGGAACTACACGAGCCTGAGTTCCCGCTGGCCGCGTTTGTTTTGAAAGACCAAGCGGAATTCGTGCGAGTGGCGACCAAACACGACGGACCGGATGCGGCAGTATCAAAGGGCTATTTTTCGATTGAGACGAACCGCATCGTGATGTTCGATTTGAGTGACGCGGGAAAATCGGTACCAGCCAAATCGTTTGCCGAAATTCGTCAGAGGATGCGGAAGTCGCCATTCAATGTAGCGACGGTAATCCACGAAGCGACTCATCAGATCGCGTTCAATAGCGGGATGCACGTGCGATTTGCCGACAATCCTGTGTGGTTGACGGAAGGGATGGCGATGTTTTTTGAAGTCCCCGATTTGGAGAGTCTTTCCGGATGGAAAACCGTTGGCAGATTGAATCAAACGCGACTCGACCGTTTTCGTGAATTGCTTAAACAGCAGCGGGAAACCGCCACATTGGCCTCGCTCATTGAATCCGACAGCCGACTTAAAGATGTAGACGTTGCGGAGGCCGCTTATGCGGAATCCTGGGCGTTGACATATTATTTGATCAAAAATCGAAAAGCTGATTACGTTAGGTACCTAAAAACCCTGCAAAGTAAACCACGATTGAGGGCAGACACCCCAGAGGAGCGAAGAGGCGACTTCTGCAAGGCGTTTGGCGAGGATTTGGAAATCCTTGAGCGAGACTTCAAACGATGGTCTACTTGGCGATCAAAATAGATTGCATCTGGATGGTTGCTCGTCTCGCTCAAGTGCTTGCGGGGGCCACTGGCAGCGGCTAACCTCCGCCGCTCTTTAGGCCGCACTGGCGGGTCACTTCGCCTCACGAAATTAGCTGAGTTGCTGCTCTCCGATGTCCGACCCGAATCAACGAATTGTCATCACCGGCGTCGGCCTGACCTCGCCCAACGGGAATAGCTTGAACGAGTTTCGAGCGAACCTGCTTGCGGGAAAGTCGGGAGTTTCAAAATTTGAAACGCGGTATATCGGCCAAGTTTTGGCCGGTGTTTGCCATTTTGACCCGCTGAAGTATCAGAAGAAAAAAGATGTTCGCCGAGGAACGCGAGCCGGTTCGATCGCGACTTATTGCGCGAACGAAGCGGTCCAGAATAGCGGACTGAATTGGGCCGAAGTTCACAAAGACCGCGTCGGCGTTTACATCGGGATCACCGAACACGGCAACGTGGAAACGGAAAACGAGATCTTTGAGATCTCGAAGTTCGGCTACGACACGAGCGTTTGGTCGCATCACCATAATCCTCGTACCGTCGCTAACAATCCGGCGGGAGAAGTGACTCTCAGTCTGCAAGTAACTGGGCCGCATTTATGCCTTGGTGCGGCATGTGCGGCTGGGAACGCAGGCTTCATTCACGGCGTTCAAATGCTGCGACTTGGTGAAGTTGATTTGGCGATCTGCGGCGGTGTTTCTGAAAGTATCCACACGTTTGGGATCTTTGCGAGCTTCAAAAGCCAGGGGGCTCTCGCGTCGAACGAAACCCCAGAGAGAGCAAGTCGGCCGTTTGATCTCGATCGCAATGGCATCGTGGTCGCCGAAGGGGGCGGGCTTGTCACGCTCGAACGTCTACCGAGTGCGCTGGCTCGCGGAGCGAAGATTTACGGCGAAATTGTTGGTTATGCGATGAATTCTGACGCCACCGACTTCGTTTTGCCTGATCCGACTCGTCAGGCACAGTGTATCAGGTTGGCATTGTCGCGAGCGGGGATCAGTGCCGACCAAATTGATATCGTCAGCAGCCATGCGACAGCGACAGAGCAAGGGGATATCGAAGAGTCGCTCGCGTTGCGTGAGGTCTTCGGCGATTGCCCAAACGTTGCGATCAACAACACAAAAAGCTTCATCGGTCACGCGATGGGGGCCGCTGGTGCTCTGGAATTATTGGGGAATGTTCCCGCGTTTGACGATCATTTTGCCCACGCTACAATCAACCTCGACCGACCGGACCCTCGATGTGAACTACCGCAGTTGGTGGCGAATCAACCGCGAAAAATGGAACGAGTGGACTACATTCTGAATAACTCGTTCGGCATGTTGGGAATCAATTCGGTGGTGATTGTGAAGCGGTTTTCGGGAGTTTGAGCTTCGTGGGTGAAGCTCGGCGAACCTCCGAAGGTTCTGCGGCAGTTCGATCGGATGCGAACTGCGATGAACAGGCGAGTTACTAGGGAATTTTGCGACTTTTGACGTGTTGGAGTGAGCGGAATGAGTGCGGATCAGATTCGACAAGTCATCCTCAACATCTTGATTCGGATCGCCCCAGACAACGATCTGTCAAATCTGAATGACGATGTTCCGTTTCGGGAGCAAATGGAACTCGACAGCATGGACTTCCTCGACATCGTCATGGAAATCCGTAAGCGTTACCGCGTTCAGATTCCTGAAGAGGATTATACGTTCCTCAATACGATGGCCAGCACCGTCAGCTATTTGCTTCCTCGTTTGCAAACTGCGACTGCCTAATTCACCACTCTTCTGCTGCTGACGATCCGCCGCGATGTACGACACTATCATCATCGGAGCGGGATTATCGGGACTCGCGGCAGGAATCCGTTTGGCCTATTACGAGCGGCCCGTTTGCATCGTCGAAAAGCACACGACGATCGGCGGGCTGAATTCGTTTTATCGCCTGCGTAAACGGGACCACGATGTCGGCCTGCATGCCGTGACAAACTATGCGAAGCCTGGGACGAAGACTGGGCCGCTGAGCAAACTGTTGCGACAACTGCGGCTTCGCTGGGAAGATTTTGATCTCACGCCACAGTGCGGTTCGACGGTCGCTTTCCCCGGTGTAACACTGCGATTTACAAACGATTTCAGCGTTCTCGAACAGCAGATCGCAGAAGCCTTTCCTGCCCAAATTGATGGATTTCGCCGACTTGTTCAACGCGTCAACGACCACGATGAGTTGAATTTGGCTGCACGGGAGACGTCGTCTCGCGAAATCGTTTGCTCGGAAATCACCGACCGAACGCTCGTCGACATGCTGTTTTGCCCGTTGATGTTTTACGGCAGTCCAACAGCTCACGACATGGATTTCACACAATTCGTGATCATGTTCAAGGCGGTCTTTCAGG
>CAIJTL010001141.1 GCA_903823545.1 uncultured Planctomycetaceae bacterium | reverse complement strand
CCAACTGCCGCATCAGCGTGGCACGATCGCGAATCCGAAGCGGGTTCAATCCATCAAGCAATTGCAACGCCGGGATTTCAACTTCGCTTTCCGCCGAACAACCGACGAGCAGCGGATCGTAAGCCTGCGACAAAGTACCGCCGCCATAGCCTTCGATGCGTCGTCCGCCATCCATGACAATGCCGCGGGCCAGCGAGACAAACGGCGGAAGATTCCCCTTGTGTCCGCGATGCTTGGCGACGATCGATCCGAAATTTGGTTGCACTGGCGCAGGGAATTCTTTGAACCCAGTCAGCGCCATTGTCCCGCCGTCAGGATGTCCCGGTTCGGTCGTCGCGTGATTGCGAATGATCGAAAAGCGATCGCTGCGAGCAGCCATGCGCGGCAATAATTCGGTGAAGTTCAAACCGGGAGTGCGTGTCGCAATGGACTGAAACGGGCCTCGAAATTCCAGCGGAGCATCTGGCTTTGGATCGCAGGTGTCGAGATGACTGGGAGCTCCCCACAAGAAGACGAAGATCACCGACTTCGCGCGAGGTCCATGCCGCTCGATTTGTTGGCCAACCGCTTGCGACAAGCCCATGCCGATCGGCACTGACGCAGCCATCCGCAAAAACGACCGACGTCCGGCCGTCCCGCAGGTCTTCGTCCGAAATGAACCGACGTCGAACATCAGCCGCCTCGTGATTCAAAATGGTGTGGCCGGACCAATCAACGTTCTCCATCGTGGCCGTTGTCGCAACAAACCGTCAAGCGATGGATTAACACGAACGACATGTTCTCAAATCCGTCGAATGGCTTGGCCTTGGTCGGCACTGATGGTACTGGCACATTTCCGCGTATATCTTTCGTGCCGCTCTCTTTGAATTGGAGTTGCCATGTCGGACCAACAACCTGATCGTCGCGAATTCTTGGCGAATGTCGGCTTGCTGCCGCTGCTCGGCTCTGCCGGTCTGGCTGTTGGTGGCGACGAATCGAAGTTGATGCCCGATGCTACTCGCGCCTTGCAGTCCTCGGCGGCTGATTTGGGGACGAACTTCGCGGCGGTCGAGCAGATTGCGGCGACGTGTCGGCCGTCGGTGTTTCCGATTGGGAAGCCGATGGAATTCAAGGAAACCTTCCGCGCGGCGGCTCGCGAGAAGGTTCGTGAGGTCTTGAGCTACGAACCACCTCGCGTGGACTTCAAACCCGAAGTCGTCGAGCGTGTGGACTGCGGCGACTTCTGGCGCGAGCGAGTTCTAATCTCGACGACGCCCTGGTTTCGCATCCCGGCGTATGTGCTGATCCCGAAAGATTTGAAGAAGCCCGCGCCGGCCGTCGTCGATCTGCACTCACACGGCGGAATGTTCCTGTTCGGCAAAGAGAAGGTCATCGACTTCGGGACCAACCATCCGACGATGACCAAGTACCATCAGCAAAACTACGACGGCCGTCCCACGGCTACAGCGCTGGTAAGACGCGGCTATGTCGTGATCTCGATCGACGCCTTCATGTTTGGCGAGCGTCGCGTGCTGCTCGATGAGGATTTGAAGTTCGGCTGGGATCGCTCGAAGTATTCGCTCGACGATGTGCAGCAACTCAATCAAAAGTGCCGAGCCAAGGAAGCGACGATTGCCAAGAGCCTCGTGCTGGCCGGCGCGACGTGGCCGGGAGTCGTCAACTACGATGACCGCCGAGTCGTCGAATACCTCACGACTCGGTCCGAGGTGGATGCCCAACGGATCGGTTGCGTTGGCAT
>CAIJTL010001140.1 GCA_903823545.1 uncultured Planctomycetaceae bacterium | reverse complement strand
TTCGATCGCGAGTCGTTGGACGTGGAGGCGTTTTTCGTCCATTGGAAGAAGTCGCCTTCTTCCGACAAGTTCAGGTCGATTCCGAGTCCGGTACTTTACTCTGGCCCAATGGCGTCGATCTTTGCCCCGACGTGTTGTATCTCGAAGCGACTCAAAACCAAGAAGTGTCATTAGCCGTGGCGATGGTCTGAGCGACTGCTTTCAAAACTGACACCCTGAGATTGTTGAGGCCATTCATGTTTCCGCATCTGACTTTTCCCCCCAAGCTGCTGAAGCAGACTGCCATTTATGTGGCGGTCTGGCTGCTCTTCTTGGCGGATTGGATGTGGGGACGTTCGATCGAGACGTGGTGGCGAGCGTGGCCCGAAGGAATCTGGTTTGCTCTGAGCGTTCCGGTCTCCGTGTGTTGGTTGTCATGGGCCGGATGGAAGTGCGGGCCAGAGGATGATCGCTCGACCTTCTTGGTGCGGCGGCATTTGGTTTGGAGCGTGGTGGCGGTCTTCGCTTGGCAGCTTGCTGTGTTTTTTGCTGACGCATGTGACCTTCACGCCGCGCGAGTCGCCTTGGCCAGTTGGGGAGTGTGGAGCTTTTACTTTTTGGGCATGTTGTGGGTCGTTTGGTTTGTCGAACGAGCGTCACACTTTTACGAAGAGCAGCGTTACCAGCGACTTCGCCAAACCAATCCGCAGGCGTTCGAGTTCGCTCGGTCGGGGCATCGAACAACTCACGATGACGAGCCGGATGCCGTGCGAGTCCAGAACCCGCTCGATCCTCATGCTTGGTACTTTGGTCGTCGGTCACGAAAGTTGAATCAGTCGCTCGCTTGGATGTCGGGTTACTCGATCTGCTTCTTGCTCGCGTTCCTGGTCTTCACGCAAATGGGTGGTTGCACCGACATCTATGAGATGCCCGCCGGTGGTGGCCAACAAGCTCAGATCGCTCAAGCGGTGAAGATTCAGAAGGTCATCAAGAAGAAGTTCGTCGTGAATCCATTCTCGGCAATCAGCTTCAAAGTCCCGCCGATCGACGAGATCAAATTGCAGCTCCAGGAAGTAACTCAGCACGCCTACACGGTTGGGTACGGACAAGGCACGGGAGCTGGATTTGCTGGCGGGACAAGCCAAGGCAAGGTCCGCTTCCTGCGGTTGGAATATGGCGGCGGTGACTGGGATCAAGACATGAGTGCATTCGCTGGTGAGAACATGCTTCGCGAATACGGCTTGCGAACAAAACAAAAGGTTGCGGAGAAAGAAGAGACTCGCACAATCGGACAACTCAAGGCATTTGCTGCCGAGAAGTCACCACCGCTGATGTATTTGACCGGCGAAAAAAACATTTCAATCACGGCCAACGAAGCAAAGACTCTTCGCGAATACTTGCTCGACAAGCACGGCATGTTATTCATCGACAACGGTGGAAGCGGCCACTTTCACAACCAAATGCTGGCCATGATGCGGCAAGTCCTCCCCAACATTCGTCCGACGCCAGTGCCGCTGGATGATTTGATCCACCGCATACCCTATCCGATTCCGTTCCTGCCGTACGTCGCACCTCACGGTGGCAAAGAGGCACTTGGCTGGCGCGTCGATGGTCGCTTAGTCGCGTACTATCACCCTGGCGACATCGGCGACGCTTGGGCCGACGGCCACGCAGGAGTGAAGCCAGAGATCTACGAATTCTGCTACCAACTCGGCGTCAACGTCATCGCATATGCCCACACCGAATACTCGAAGTGGTTGGTGTCGCGAATGAAGAAGGCTGAATGTGAGAGGGCTCGATGTCTGAAGCCTCGGTGGTTAAGGGCTCAGTGCCCGAGGTCCGAACGATTAAGGGCTCAGTGCCCGATGTCTGAACGCTTAAGG
>CAIJTL010001139.1 GCA_903823545.1 uncultured Planctomycetaceae bacterium | reverse complement strand
GGCTGAAGAGGAAAAGAAGAAAGCCGAAGAAGAGAAAAAGAAGGCCGACGAAGAAGCCAAAAAGAAAGAGGCTGAAAAGAAGTAAGCGATCAATCAAAAGACACAGCGGCGGGACATCGGCAAGTTGCCTGTCCCGCCGTTTTTGTTTTGAGACTGCGAAGAAACAGTGGATCAAAGAAGCGAGCACAAAACGGCTCGTTGGCGGAATCAAGGGGAATCACTCATTGTCCGCTCCCATCCTACGCACCGAGCGATTGATGCTTCGAGAGTGGCGTGACTCGGACCGCATTCCCTTCGCGAGATTGAATGCTGACCCTGATGTGATGCAATTCATGCCGAAGCGATTGAACCAGGAAGAAAGCGACGCACTTGCTCAACGGATTCAGGACCACTTCACGCAAAACGGATTCGGTTGGTGGGCTGTAGAAGTCGTTGGCGGTGAGTCTTTCATTGGTTTTGTCGGATTGAGCATCCCTCGCTTCAGTGCGAGCTTCACGCCATGTGTTGAAGTTGGTTGGCGTCTCGCTCGTCATGCTTGGGGAAACGGATACGCGACCGAAGCGGCTCGCCGTGCCGTGAGATTTGGATTTGAAGAGTTGCGTCTCAACGAGATTGTCTCGTTCACTGTGCCACACAATGTTCGCTCCCGACGGGTGATGGAGCGGCTCGGCATGACGCACGACCCCGCTGAGGATTTCGACCATCCATTGTTGCCAGATGGCGACCCACTTCGGCGGCATGTGTTGTACCGACTGGCACAACCAACAAAGGCGGACAAGTCATAAACGATCGCAAGGCTTTCGTTTGCAGGACTTCGTGCTACGACGTGAACAGTCGACGATTCCGGCGAGCCTGCTGATACCTGCGACAATGGCAGCAAAATCCATACTCCCGCGACAACCATCCGCTCATTCGTGAGACGGTTAGAACCTTTCTACCGATGGTGCGGTGAAACGCCGTGGCGAACCGATCTGGAATGCGGAGTGTGCTCACCGTGCCGCTCCATCTTGCTTCGCCAGTTGTGTCGTTTGGGAGACGCCTAGCATGTTCTTCTCGTCGTGGCTCCGATCGGTTCGAACCAAGTTGCGATCTTCCCGCTTCATCAAAGAGATGATGCGCCCGACCGGCCGCATGACGCTGCGAACCCCGCAAGTCGAACGGCTGGAATCGCGTCGGCTGTTGACCGCCGACGTTTTCGTCCACGTCGATAACAAAGGACATCTTTTGCTAGACGACATTGCCGGCACATCCAGCAATATCACCGTCACAAAAACGACAAGAATCGTAGATCATGTTAAGGTCACTGAGTTCCTCGTCACTTCAACGACGGACGATCTGACGACCGATGGCACGACCTTCACGGATCATGTCCGCGTTTCCGATGCGTTGGTCAGTCGTGGGCTGATTGCGAACTTGGGTGACGGCGACGACCGCTTGGACCTTTCGGCCTTTTCGCAAGCAACAACCGTGTTTGGCGGCACTGGTAACGACACAGTGTTGGGTGGCTCAAGCGGCGATTTCTTTGACGGCGAAGAGGGAGACGATGTGCTCCACGGCCGCTCCGGGAACGACACGATTTCCGGCGGCATCGGCAACGACACTTTGCGAGGCGGGGACGGAGCAGACTTCTTGGATGGTGGTGACGACAACGACGTTGTGGATGGCCAGAACGGCAACGACACGCTGCAGGCTGGAACCGGGACAGACCGCATCGAAGGGGGCTGCGGCGGAATTGACCTGTTCGTTCAACAGAGCAACGTCAACTCGATCAGGCTGACGAATTCCACCCTCACGGGATTAGGGACGTTGCCTGAAGATGTCGAAAGCTTCACCGGCATCGAACGAGTGCTGCTCATTGGCGGTGACGATGCCAACTCGATCGATGCTTCCGCAGCATCCATGTCAGTGACGCTCGTGGGTGGCTTAGGAGACGACGTCCTGTTTGGTGGTGGCGGCAAAGATTTGGTGGTCGGCGGCGATGGATCCGACACGCTCGAAGGTGGCGGGAAGAACGACACGCTCGAAGGTGGCGGAGTCAACGACGCCGTCGCAGCCCTGCAAAATTTCAATCCCCTCAACATCGCGGTGGAAAGCAAAGCGATCGAAGCGGCCATCGGTTCGATCAGAGGCGGAAATAAAAATTCTGATGAAGGGGGCTCCGGCAACGACGTGATTACCGGCGGCTCAGGAGATGATCTTGTCGAAGGCGCGTTCGGCAATGACACCCTGGATGGCAGCAGCGGAAATGACACGTTGCTCGCTGGAGTTGGGGACGACTCGCTCGAAGGCAACAGCGGGAACGACAGCCTGGATGCAGGCAGCGGCAACGACACCCTTAACGGCGGAGACGGCAACGATTCGCTGCGTGGCCGCGATGGTGACGACGAGATCAATGGTGGAGCTGGCCTGGACGGCATCACTGGCGATGAGGGAGCGGATTCGATACTCGGCGGCAGCGGCAACGACATCATCAGCGGCGGTATCGACAATGACACCATCGACGGTGAGGACGGAAATGATTCGATCGTCGGCGGTAGCGACGAGGATCTCATCACTGGTGGTGCGGGGAACGACACGCTCTCTGGCGATGATGGCGACGACACTGTCAGTGGCGATGCTGGAAACGACCTTGTGAATGGCCTGAATGGTGATGACAGTCTGTCGGGTGGCGACGGCAACGACTCCCTCGTCGGAGGCAATGACAACGACGAAATCGACGGCGGTGCGGGCAAAGACACCGTCACCGGCCAGAACGGAAACGACACGCTCGAAGGTGGTTCCGACAACGACAAAATCTACGGCGAAGTTGGCAACGACGAGCTCACCGATGTGTCCGGTAATGACATCCTGGATGGTGGCATCGGTGATGACACCGTCGATGGGGGCGTTGGAAACGATCTCTTGAACGGTTCCAGTGGCGACGACTTCGTGAGCGGCGACGAGGGGAACGACACGGTTTCGGGTGGTTCCGGTAACGACACACTCGAAGGGGGAGCGGGTAACGATCAAGTGCTCGGCGGCTTCGGCAATGATGGGATGACCGGTGGCGATGGGAACGACACGCTCGATGGCCAAGAGGGGAACGACACCATCAGCGGCAGCCAAGGTGCCGACAAGGTCAATGGTGGTGCGGGCCAAGACTTGTTTTACGAGGAGAGTGATTCGGTCCTGTTGTTCGTCAAGCAGCAGAACTTCGACGTGGTCATCATCGAGCAAAGTGCGATCCTGCTCGAAAGCAAGACGATTTCTGGGTTCGAAAAAGTGCAAGTCGTCGGCGGAGACTCCGACAACTTCATGGACGCGACCAGCTCGCCGATCCCGGTCGTGCTTGATGGCGGCAACGGTGCGGACACGTTGCTGGGTGGAATGAGCAACGACGTTCTGCTTGGCGGCGACGGCGATGATTCGATCGACGGTGGCCAAGGAAATGACGTCATCGACGGCGAAGGTGGTGACGACAGCCTCTCTGGTGGATTAGGCGATGACGCAATTCGTGGCGGGGCTGATGACGACACAATCAGCGGCGGCTCAGGAAGCGACACCATCCTTGGCAGCGATGGTGACGACTCGCTCAACGGCGGCAGCGGCAACGACAAAGTGCTTGGCGAAGACGGCGTTGACTTTGTTTCGGGAGACTCTGGAACAGATCAATTAGCCGGGGGCGGAAACGGTTTCGGAAAGGACCCGAGCGACACGATCGTGGGGTCTGCTTCTGAAATCCATGAGTTTTACTCCTTCGATTTCGATGGGCTGCTAAACAGTCTGTTGTAAGGCGGCGTTGAAACTCAAAGACAGAAACCAGAAACTCGAACCGCGTCGCTGACGTTGTTCGAGTTTCTGCTTTTTGATTTCGAGTTTCTTCGGAGCCCTTCATGTCTGTTGAGCATCGCGTTTTGACTGATGTCGCGAATCACGTTTATCACGATCATTTCGAGCTGACAGGAGCGAACTCGACGCACGCAGGTTCAAACACTTGGGCGGTGCGCCAGCGACGGATGAAAGGTGGCTTGTCGGACGGAGTTGATGTCGTCGAACTCGACAACGGCGCGTTGCGAATCGAAGTCCTGCCGACGCGCGGTATGGGCCTGTGGCGCGGCAGCTTTCAGGGCATTCCGATTGGCTGGGATTCACCCGTAAAATTGCCAGTGAATCCGGCGTTCGTGAATCAAACCGAACGAGGTGGACTCGGCTGGTTAGCAGGGTTCAACGAACTGCTTTGCCGCTGCGGGCTGTCGTTCATGGGGCCGCCCGGTCGCGACGCTGACTTCAAAGATCATCCGATTCTTGGCGAGCTGACTTTGCACGGAAAGATTGCCAACTTGCCCGCGCATCGAGTCGAGGTCACTACAGACTCCGTAACCGGCAAGCTCACCGTGACCGGGGTTGTCGATGAGTGCTCGATGTTTGGTCCCAGCTTGCGACTGACCTCGACGATTGAAACGACGGTCGGATCAAACAGTCTGACCATCGTTGATGAAGTCACGAACCTCTCTGCGAAACCGGCTGAGTTTCAATTGCTCTATCACACCAACATCGGTCGCCCGTTCCTCGAAGAAAATGGCCGATTCCTCGCAGCGATCAATGAAATGAGTCCGCGTGATCCGCGCGCCGCGGAAGGGATCGACTCGTTTGATAAGTACGAAGCACCGGATGCAGGCTACGCCGAACAGGCTTACTTGTTCCGATTGATCGGTGACGCGAAACGGCAAACGGTCACGCTCTTGCGAAACGCGGCAGGCGATCGCGGTTTGAGTCTCAGATTTTCATTGATCGACTTCCCGTGTTTCACGCTTTGGAAAAACACGGGTGCCGAGGCCGACGGCTACGTCACGGGACTCGAACCGGGAACTAACTTCCCGAACCTCCGAAGCTTCGAACGAGCACAAGGCCGAGTCACAACATTGGCCCCCGGCGCCTCCCGACGAGTCTCGCTCGAAATGGCAATTCACGCCGACAAGAACGCTGTTTCAGCCGTCGCGAGTGAGATCTCACAACTTCAAGAAACGTCAACCGTGAAGTTCAACCGTCAACCGCAGGCATCGTTTTCTCCGTAAGCTGGAGTGTTGTGTTGAGGCAGGCCGTGTTTGTGCCTTTCAAGTTGTCTATCGCGATTTGACCTCCCTCCATTGAGGTACGCGCTGCTTTAAGGAATCTCTCATGAAGCGTCTCTCGCTCGTTTTGGCAGGATTGTTTTCAATGGGGATGATCATGGCCGCCAACTTGTTTGCTGATCAGCAAGTTTCAGATGCGACTCCGACCGCAGCCGCACTAGAGGCATTGGTCAAAGAAAAAGGTTCGACTCCAGAAGAGCTTGAAAAGCTCGCAGATGAACTTGAGAAGAAATACGCAGGGGGCACAGTTCCTGAATCAGTACGAATGCTGATTGCGATTGCTCGCGGATCGCAAATGGGGCCGGGATCGGGTTGGTTCGGCCCGGCTCAAGGGCGGTATTCGTGGACGTGGCTGGCGAAGTTACATGACGTGCCGGAATCAGAATCGATCACCACGGCGGCGTTCAAAGGGACGCCGGAGATTTTCAATCGACTGGACCGCAACAAAGACGGACAAGTGGCCGCTGACGATTTCGATTGGTCCGATCGGAACCCTTACGTCCAACAGTCTTACATCGTCAATCGCCTGTTCCGCCGCATCGACCAACAAGGTGATGGGCGCTTGACTCGTGACGAGTTGCTGTCGTTCTTTGACAAAGTTTCGCAGGGAAAAGACTTCATTCGATCCGAAGATTTACGCGATGCACTGATCGGCGGCCCATCCGGATTTTTGCCTGGCGACGCACCAAATCAACAAGTGCTGATTCGCGGACTGCTACTTGGCGAAGTTGGATCACTGAATGAGGGGCCGAAGGTGGATGAGCTGGCTCCTGATTTTGAACTGATGACTCAAGATGGGAGCCGCAAGATTCGGCTCATCGAGCAAATCGGCTCGAAGCCGATCGTGTTGGTCTTCGGCAACTTCACGTGCGGGCCGTTTCGCTCGTTCTACCCGATGGTCGATGAACTCTGTCAGCGTTATCAAAGCGATGTGACTTTTCTGGCGGTCTATGTTCGCGAAGCTCATCCCAGCGACGGATGGCTGATGGAATCGAACACGAAAGTCGGAGTGAAGGTCGCTCAGCCGCAAAACTTTGCTGAGCGCAAATCAGTCGCTCAACAATGCTTCGCGAAGCTGAAGTATTCGATGCCGCTTCTGGTCGACGAGATTAATGACCCGGTCGGCAATGCTTACAGCGGAATGCCTGCCCGCCTTTACGTGATCGATACCGACGGCAAAGTCACCTACAAAGGTGGCCGAGGGCCGTTCGGCTTCAAGAGCGGCGAAATGGAGCAGGCGTTGGTCATGACGCTTCTGGATCGCCAATTGAAACAGGCGGCTTCTGTGGGAAAGTAGTCGGTCAATCCAAGCTTGTGAATAAATGACGTGGGGCACGTTTTCAACGTGCCCCATCAGGCTATTTTCGAGCCCGTTGAAACCGTGCCCCACGAAAAGCTCACGACATCGGAGTGTCAGGTCTACGTGTTTGCTCACTCAAAGTGACCGGCAGTATTCAGCGAGAAATCGCAGATCGCGATCAATGCGGTGAGTTCTCCACGCTCATCGACCGCTTGGTGAAACGTGGCGAACTTCTCAGGCTTTGACGGGGCTGTGGCTGAATGCGGTCCTGACGCAACTGCCTCTTTTTCCCAGTTCTCTGCGCAATGGCGTCGATAGTGAGATCTGTCGTTTCGTGTCCCGCAGTTCTTACCGCTACTTGGGCTGGAAGACTTGCTGGGCCGAACCGATTAGGCAAGACGGGATTGGTTGTCCGTCTGGCTGAAGGAAGACAGGGTCATGACCTTGTCGACTCGTGCCGGTTCGGGGCACAGATGAGTGATTCCACTCTAAGGCGTTGCGACATACGAATGGGACTCAGAATGCTCGGTCGCTTTTACGATGTTTTTCATCGCCGCATGGTGTTCGCGGTACTTCTTTCACTACCGCTGCTGACAGTGGTGTCGTTGGGGATTCGTTCCAACAACGACCTAGAAACTTGGATGCCGCAAACGTCTCCCGCTCGGATGCGTTACGAAGAATTCAAGCGAACGTTCGGCGTCGAAGAGTTCCTGTTCATTGGGTTTGATCTGAACCATAAAGAGGCCCCTGACGCGAAGTTGGTGGAATCGTTGTGTGGTCGGTTGGAACGTGTCCCCGGTATTCGTCGCAGCATGTCACCCGACCGAATGCGAGCGATTCTGCGTGATCATGATGTGCCCAACGATGAGATTGAAGAACGGCTGCTCGGGCTGTTTACCAATGCAGATGGTCGTCTCATCGGTGTGGCGGCGTGCTTGTCGGATTACGGCTTGAAACATCGCTCGGCCACTGTTGCTGAAGTCAAAGGCGTTTTGAAGTACTGCCAGTTGGATGGCTCGCAAACGATGATTGCTGGCGCGCCGCTGTTTGTGTCGGAGTTGGATCGGCTCGGCAGCCGTGAGGCGAATGTTTCATACTTCACGATCACACTCGGCATTTGCTTCGGTCTGCTGTTCTTCTTGATCCGCGAACTGAAGCTCTCGTTGCTGGTCTTTGGATTGACTGTGTGGACGATCAACACGACTACGGTGCTGCTCAACGTCTTCGGTGGCGAGATGAACTTTGTGCTCTCGTCGATTCCCGTGCTGACGATGGTCCTCACAATGTCGATCAGCGTGCATTACCTCTACTACTACCAAGAGGCGGTCGCCGAAGGTGCCGCTCATCCAACGGCGCGAGCCATTCAACTGGCGTTGTGGCCGACTTGCATTGCGACACTGACGACCTGTCTTGGTGAGATTGCTTTGTCAGTCAGCGACATCGTGCCGATTCGCCAATTTGCTTACGCGTCGGCCTTCAGTTCGGTGATGGCCATGTTCGCTGGACTTGGCCTGACCCCGGCCATGTTAATGTTCTGCCCGACGTTGCCGAGCCGCGATGAGAACAACACTCGCAGAGAATTGGCGTTCGCGAATTGGATCGTCGGACGAAGCAAGAAGATTGTCTTTGCGACGGTTGCGATGACAGTGCTATGTGCTGGCGGCGTGATGTTTCTGAAGTCCGACATGAAGGTCGTGGACTTCCTGCCGGCGAAATCGAAAGTCCGGCAAGACTTCTTGCGAGTCACACGCGATCTGGCTCGCGTTGATTGTCTCGAAGCGGTTGTTGACTGTGGTGTGCAAGAACGCCCATTCTCTGACAAACTCGATTACGTTCGTCGGATTGAAGGTCTGATTCGCAAACATCCGGCCGTCGATCAAACGTTGTCGCTGACAAAATTCTTCCCGAACGAGTTACCGCAAAATCCGCTCGAACTCGGCGCGTTGTTGAAACGAGCCGCACAAAAACAAACCGACGATGAGTTCTCCGCTCACGGCCAGCAACTGTGGCGTATCTCGATTCGCATTCGAAACGACGACAAGTTCTCGCGTCAGAAGACGATGGAAGAGTTGACTGCCGCGCTGGCTGATGAGCCGGTCACAATCACCGGGATGGCCGCGTTGGTCGAGAGTACTCAAGAAGCCATCTTTGAAAGCTTCTGGCAGAGTGTGATTGCCGCGCTGACTCTGATCACGTTGGCGATGATGGTCTTCTTGAGATCCACGTGGCGCGGAGTACTGGCAATGATTCCGAACGTGGCACCGCTAATTTGGATTTACGGCTTCATGGGTTGGATCGGATGGCCGGTCGATATCGCGATGATGCTCTCTGGAAGTATCGCGTTGGGAATGTCGGTCGATGGGACGTTCCACTTCATGTCCCGCTTCCGTCACCACTTCTTCTTGGCGACGGAATCCGACGACAATGATCCGGCGGCAACCGCCTCACTCCATGCTCTTATGGAATCGAGCATCCCGTTCATTCAAGCGACCTTGACCGCAACGGTCGGAATGCTGGGGCTGACACTTAGCAGCTTTGCTCCGACCGCGCGTTTCGGCTGGCTGATGATCGCGTTGATGTTGGCCGCGTTGGTCGGCGACGTACTGATGCTCCCCGCGTTGATGTATATGACTCACCGCCGCAAACGAGTGGAAACCGAAACGCTGATGATGCCGCACATCCTGCCCGACAGCGATGCAGAACCAGAGGCGGCAGCGGCAGCGTGACAGCTACGAAACTCCGACGGTTGATGTGCGTGGTAGCGATCATGGCTGCAGAAAAACTCACAACCGCTGATGATGTTCGTGCCGCTTGCCGGTCAGGTGTTTGGACGAAACCGACGTGCGGTCTGGCCGATGGGTTTGCTCAAGCGAATCTCGTAGTGTTGTCGCGCGAATTGGCTTTTGATTTTTTGTTGTTCTGCCAAAGAAACCCAAAGCCCTGCCCGTTGCTCGATGTCACCGAACCTGGTGATTGGGTGCCGAGATTGGTTGCTCCCGACGCAGATCTCCGGACTGACTTGCCGCAGTATCGAGTCTGGCGCAATGGCGTTTTGGTCGATGAGCCGACGGACATTTCCAAGTATTGGCAGGATGATTTCGTCAGTTTCGTCATCGGATGCTCGTTCACGTTTGAAGCGGCGTTGCTGCGAGCGGGCTTGCCGGTGCGGCACATCGAACTCGGCGTCAACGTGCCGATGTTTCGGACAAATATCGAGTGCCGATCAGCGGGTGCGTTTCATGGGCCGCTCGTTGTTTCCATGCGACCGATGACTCCCAGCGAGGCGATTAAAGCAGTCCAAGTCACGTCACGTTACCCAGCAGTGCATGGTGCTCCGATTCACATCGGAGATCCGTCAGCAATCGGCATCACGAATTTAGAAAGCCCCGATTTCGGCGATGCTGTGCCTATCAAGTCAAACGAGATTCCCGTCTTCTGGGCCTGTGGCGTGACTCCTCAAGCGGCGATCATGGCCGCCAAGCCGCCGCTGGTTATCACTC
>CAIJTL010001138.1 GCA_903823545.1 uncultured Planctomycetaceae bacterium | reverse complement strand
GGAGTTGGCACAAACGGTGTCGCGACCGATATCGGTGCCGTCGAGTTGTTTCATACGACCGCATCCGGGCTTATCTTCTCTGACTTGAATGGCAACGGTCTTCGTGAGGGATCTGAGCAGGGACGGGCCGGAGTCACGGTTTATCTCGATTCAAATGCCAACGGCATTTTTGATCCTGGCGAGCCGTTCACAACGACCGCCTTTTTCGACGACGCACTGACTCCCGAACTTGAAGAAGTCGGCAGCTACACGCTGACGTTCATTCCGCCCGGCGCACAATTTATCTCCCAAGTGTTGCAGTTTAATTCACGACAGACGTCGGGCATGACGCCGCCGCGTTTCAGTACGGCAACAGAAATCGCGACGGGAGCAGACCCCAGCAGCGTCATCACGGGGGACTTCAATAGCGACGGCACCATTGACGTAGCCTTCGTGCAGACCTCAGCAGACTTGCTGACGATCGTGCCCCGGTTGAACGACGGCAACTTCGGCGTGCCGATTTCCTTCACAGTCGGCTCAACCCCCAAGGAAGTCGTCGCGGGCGACCTGAATGCCGATGGACGCCTCGATCTCGTGGTGGTCAATGAAGGCTCGAACGATGTTTCGATCTTCTTCAGCATCGGCAATGGATTCAACACCCCACTGACCATTGCAGTGGGGACGTCACCGCGAGCAATTGTGCTGGCCGATTTAGACCGCGATGGTGACCTCGATATCGCCGTAGCCAATGAAGGCTCGGACGACGTCTCGTTGTTGGAGCAATCGAGTCCAGGCGTGTTCACGGGTTTGTCAGCAGTCAGCGTTGGCGAAGGACCGCGCGATATCGTTGCGACCGAGTGGAATAACGATGGGTACATCGACCTCGTCACTGCCGACAAACTGTCGGACGAGATTTCGTTGCTGCGGAACGACAATCCGGGTTTCACCTTCACTCGGACGGCAATCAGCGTCGCAGGAACGCTTCCGAGTTCTCTGTTGGCTGAAGACGTCGATCGCGATGGGCGAGTGGATTTGATTTTCGGAGCAGTCGGTACGGGAGAAGTTTTGCTGCTGCCAAACTCCGGACAAGGGATGTTTGGCTCGCCGATTATGTTGCTTGATAGCGTGGACGCGACTTCGCTCGGCAGCACCGACGTTGATCTGGATGGTGACGCCGACTTGTTTGTCCCGAACGAATCGGCCTCGGGAACAGTCAGCGTTTTGATCAACGACGGCGGCTCATTTTCCGGCAACTTTGTCTTCTCGACCGGCTCACAACCGGCGTCGATTGCGTTTGCGGACTTCAATGGTGATGGCCGACGCGACGTGATCACGGCGAATATCGGCAGCGACAATCTCACCGTGCTGACTAATCTGACTGGCTCATATTCAGTCACGGCAGTGACCGGCACGCCGTTGAGCGATCTTGATTTCGGTATTCAAGATTTCGCTACGGTCAGCGGGACGATCTTCAACGACTTCAATAGCAACGGCCTTCAAGATCGTGATGAACCGGGAATCGGTGGCATTCCGGTCTTCTTGGATCTGAATGGCAACGGTCGCCAAGACGCCTATGAACCACACACCACGACGTCGGTCGCCAGCCCCTTTGGGGGAACTGCGGGGGGATACATCTTTCAGGGAGTGCTCCCAGGCACTTACCGCGTCTATCAAGTCTTGCCCCCAGAATTCGTGCAAACGACTCCGCGAAACGTTTCGTTTGATCAAGGACTCGCCGTTCCTGCGGGGGACTTCATCTCCGATATCCTCACGACGGATTTGAACAATGACGGCAACCAGGACGTCGTGTCACTCAGTCGTGAAAGCAGCGGCAATGGACTGGCTCACATTTTCCTAGGAACGGCCAACGGTCCCGGTAACGAAATCACAGTCAGCGTCGGCTTACAGCCAGAGCGCGTGCAAGTGGCCGATCTCGATCACGACGGCGATCTCGACTTGATTGTCATGAACCGCGGCGACAATAGCCTCAGCCTGATTCTCAATAACGCGGGATCATTTTCGGTCGCGGATATCGTCGTCTTGAGCGACACGCCGAATGACTTGGCCGTCGGCGACATCAACGGCGATGGCGACGCCGACCTTGTTGTCAGCCTGACGCGTGCATCCGGAAATGATTCCATTGAAATCTTTAAGAGTGCCGACGGTCTCACTTTCTTCCAGAGTTTCCTGTCAGACGCGAACAACGACACTACCGGAATTGCACTCGTCGACTTGGACAACGACGATGACTTAGACGTCGTCGCTGCCGACCGCACGACTGAAGAAGTGCTGTTGTTTTCCAATGGCGGAACCGGCAGCTTCACCCAAACAGGAATCATCTTCACAACGGTCGCAACGCCTGGAGCAATTGCGGTCGGCTACTTCAACAGTGACTCGCTGCCGGACATCGCCATCGTCTCGCAATCGGGAAATCAGGTCGGCATTCACAATTCCGTGAATCCGTTCGATTACGTGTCCGGCGGTTCCATTTCGACGACTTCGGAAGTCAGCGATCTGGTGGTTGCCGACGTCAATCGAGATGGCTTAGACGACTTGGCCTTCACGACCACCAGCGGTCAGTTGATTGTTGCCCAAGGATCATTGAACGGCGCGTTCGATGTCCAGACAGACGCCACTTTCTTTGCGGGCACAGCCGGAGCCGCACTCGCGTTTGCAAATTTTAATTCTGACTCGCTGCCCGACGTCATCATCGGAGAGGACGCAGAGGCCGCCACACTGACGCTCGGCACCAACCAGCTTTTCGGAGCCCCCGTCAATCTCGGATCAGGCGGATTTACGAACGTGAATTTCGG
>CAIJTL010001137.1 GCA_903823545.1 uncultured Planctomycetaceae bacterium | reverse complement strand
TCGCGGTGAGCATCTCGAACGCCGCGTCACGCGTAACTGGATGCTGCACCGCGAGGCTCGCCAGCGCGACGTCACCCCACCGCGAATACATCGGAGACGTCTTGTCCGGCACGAGCAGCCCGTGACATTCCCGAATCCGCTCGTTCGCTTGTTCCGGCGCGTCTTCCAGCAAGTTGATGATGCCGAGCATCGCTGCGTGGGCACGAGCGGCGTCCGTCGAACTCGCCGGATTGACCGCATCGACTTCCTTCTTGAGTTCATCGAGCCGTCCCAACTCCGCTGCCGCAAGCGCTAGCAGAATTGCCGGAGACACAAAGTTGCCACCAGTCTGCACGAACCGTTGATCGACCGCTTGGCGAGCTTCCGCCATCGCGACGTCAATCGGATTCTGATCGAGCAACGGCGGCACTGGATGCGTCGGTGTGAATGCTCCGGTCGTTCGCATCAGATCGTGCGACTCGTTCGGAATCACCCAGCGATGCAAGAACTTGTACCGCTCTGCCGTGTCGAGCTTCACCGCCGCTCGCGCGATCTCATACGCGTTGTCCGACAGGTGGACCTCGCCCAACATGAGCGTCAGAAACCGCGAGTTCGCCAGATTTTCATTCGGCTCCGGCGACTCAATCGCCGCTCGCGTCGCAGCATCAAACTCCTTCGGCCAATCGCCGGACAGCACGACGTTGCGAACTCGCAAGTCGGTCGTCGCCGCATCATGAAAGAACCCGATCCGCCGCGAGTTCGTCGGCTCGATGTTCTCCGTGACGACTTCTTTGCCGTTGAGTTCCATCGCGAACAACCCGCCCTTGAGCGACATCGCCACCGAGTTCCAACCGGTGTTGAGTTCGCCGTTTGGCACGACTTTCGTAGCCAGGCCTTGCCAGAGCGTCGGTGCCTTCGTCGCGCGATCGGCTGTGTTCTTTGCGGCCGTCTCCGTCGCTCGCCCACGCTCTGGCGAGACATGGCTACCGAACTCAAACACCGTTTCTCCGAACGTCGGCTGGGCAGTCGTCGCACCCGGTTGATGCCAGAAATCAAAGCGCACGGTTTCGCCGTCGCGGAGCGGGCGTTGATAAGTCAGCCATGATGGCGACTCGCCGCCGAAGAACGAACTTCGGCGAGACGATCGCAACTCGCAGTCAGCGAACGTCCAATCGGTTTCGGATCGCCCCATCTGAGCCGGTTCGCCTTCCATTGTGCCGTCATCTTCGACGATGGTGTTGTACGTCTGCCCGTTCTGAGTCACCTTCACCGAGATGTATTTCCGAGAGTTCAGCGCCTCCGGCTTCGATTCCTCAAAGTACGTCGCGACCCAACCCCGCATCTGTTCGTCGCCAAGCAAAACAACTTCGCGCGGGATCGTCGGCGAGCCGCTGATTCGCAGGTTGCGATACATCGGCGTGTATCCTTGCGAGCCTCCCAGCGTGAACCACGGAGCCGCCGTCCCCACTGCGTCCTCAAAAACCGGCTGTCCGTTCGCGTAGTACTTCACGATGCCGTCCACTACGCGGACTCGATACCGATTCCACTGGTCTTTGTTGAGGAGGTTGGTCAGCTTCGGACTCCCTTCATAACCGGAGTTCCCTTTGCCGGTGAGATTCGCCGCGTCCTGATACCCATGAATCTGACACCCCGCGCCGCCGTAGCCGACTCGTCCTTCGTTCCAGCCCCCTTCACTGCACTCCAACGTCAGTTCGAACGAACCGGCCAGCGGCACGCCGAAGACCAGATCCGATTCGCGTCCGTCGGAAACATGCGACAGATATCCGTCGTGAGCAAACCACGTCGGCGACAACGCCCCGTTCTCGATCTCCTTCGACGAGGCAAATCCGATCACGTCCCACATCTTCGGCTGAGTCTTCAGCCACCGCGTCATGACCTCGCCCGGCCCAGCCGCTTTTCCGTTGACCTCTTTGTTAGGCAACACGTCGAACGACCGCAGCCGCAACGTCTCCAACCAAGCCATCCGAAAATGATCGCGCGGCCGCGCTGATTGCGTTCGCTGCGAATGCTCGATGAGCCGAAACAAAATCGCTTCGGCGGTCTCGCGCCATTCGGGATGAATCGCCGCTTCCGCCGCGATGACGTAAGTCTCCAGCGGAGGCAGCGGCTTGACCTTATCCTCCCACTTCGGAACTGCCGCTGTCGTCGCTTCGAGCAAAGCCTTCAGCCGAGTTGCCGTCGTGTTCGCTCCGAGGGCCGTCGCCGACTTCGTCGACGCCGCATCACCACTTTTCCTATTCGCCGATCCGTCGCGTACCACCATCGCCAGTGTCCGCAGCGATTGCACTGACGGCGTCTGCGGCACGATCGAATTCAGATCGCGAATCAACTCATCAAGCTTGCCAAGCTCTCGCGCCGTCGCGACCAACTCCCGATCAGTGCTGTAAACGTCGGACAAAACTCCGGAACCCAAACTGTTCTGGTTTCGGGAGGGCGAGACTCCCGCCGAGCCGTGCCCGCTCGCAGTTCGCGGCTCGGCAGGAGCCTCGCCCTCCCCTTTCTCTGATAGCCTTATTTCGTGTTGCGGCACGAAGTCGATCAGCGATCGCACCGAGTCTCGCTCACCCGACGGCAATGCCCAATTTCGCAGTAACTCATACCGCTCAGCCGGCGCGAGCTTTCGCAATGCATGACCGACCTTCGCCGCGAGATTGACCGCTCCCTCGCTGCGGAAATATCGCAATGCTCGTGAATCGGGAACTTCGCCCGCCAACTCCAAGCCATCCACGATCAACCCCGCGTCAATCAACGCCGCCGCCCCGTTTTGCTTCAATGAGTGCTTGAGATACGCCGTGTAATCTGCTCCATAAGTTTCCGGGATCTTCTTCGAGATCGCCGCCATCACGAGCCGCTTCGCATCATTTGCTCGCCCCGCCCGTGCATGAGCGTTCGCTGCATGAACTCGCAGCCACGGACCGTTGCCGCGAAGTCCCGACTGCATCGATGTGTTTCTCTGCGTCGGCAAGACTTGCTCCGCCCGATCCAACACCGCTTCGAGCAACCGCAATCCCGCCTCTTCCGACTTCGGTTCTCGCATTGTCGCCGAAACAGCATGACACAAATCATCGAGCAGCGGCCCATTCGCTAACTTCGCATCGTCAAGCAACAGCTTCAAAGTCTTGTTCGCCGACTCCGCATCGCGCTCCGCCACCGCAAGCTGCACCGCGAAGACTCGCGCCACCGCCGCTTCGATTCGCTTCGCGGTCGCTTCCGCATCGGCCTTCGCCTTATCCGCTGTGACCGCTGGCTTCTGGGAGGGTGAGGCTCCCGCCGAACCATCTTTCCCTACGCCGTCTTTTGTTGCGCCCTCTTTCGCAGTTCGCGGCTCGGCAGGAGCCTCGCCCTCCCCTTTTGCCGCCTCCACTTTGAGCGCTGCTTGCAGCCGCTGCTTCACGACCTCCGTCTGCTTCGCGAGCACCGCCCAGCGAATCAACTCCGCAGCAACACTCTCCGGCGCGACGACTCGGCCATTCGTCCGAGACAAATACAAATCGTCGTAGTTGAGCCGCCACTGTCCGACATACGGCCTCACAACTCCCGGCGTCTTCGACGGCAATACCACCTCGATCAACACTGCGACGACTTCATCAGGCTTCGTCCCCTTGGCCGACCACACCTTCGATAACCGCAACACGCTTGGTCCGATCGACAGGATCTCCGGATGCTCCAACGGGTCGTTCACTCCTCCGTTTTTGAATGCCTCATTCGCCAACTCCAACGACTTCGCCAAGTCTCCTCGCTCGGCCTCAACAATCGCTTGCCCCAACGCTTGATGCCCCATAAACGGCTGAAAGGCCCTCGCCGGTTGCGCCGGAGCCGCCCGCCCCCCCAACAGCCCTTTCAAAAAATCCAACTGCGCCGAGGCTAACTGCGGCAACGTTAAGCCCCCAATTAAAGCCACAACAATCATCAATCGCGTTTTCATGAGCGTCACTGTTCGTTGAAAGTGTTGAAGAGTCAGTGGTCCGTTGTCAGTTGAGGTGAAGCGTCGCGTCAACTGACTACGAACAATTGACCAACTACCGCTTTGGGTGATAGCTGTTGTAAATCTTCCCGATATTTTGCGTATTTCCGATCTCATTGGTGGCGTGCGTTTCGTCGAGCGGTGCGTTCCAAATCTTTTTGTCGCCCTCGTACACCGCGACGTTCCAATAGTGAAACCGAGCGAACGCATGACGGAACCCGGCTCGCTTCGTCCCGTTCAAGTTCTCTTCAAACGCTTCGATCAGCAGCAGCACTTCCGGGTCGGTTGCGACCGCAAAAGAAAAGATCGCCCCGTCGATGACTCCGTTTTTCGGCGACGAGTACTCAAACAGCGGCCGCGAGATCAGCCGCAACTCGGTCTTTTCGTCCTTCGGACTGACCAACTCCGCTCGAAACGGCCGAGACAACTGCCGCATCTGCAACAGCCGAGCCGTATGCGTCGTTCCCGGCGGCGGCGAGTCATTGAACGGCTTCCACTCAATCCCTGCTG
>CAIJTL010001136.1 GCA_903823545.1 uncultured Planctomycetaceae bacterium | reverse complement strand
CGAGTCCCTCCAAGCAGCATCCGAAACGATACTCGCCGCCAAGAGCTTCGATCTTGCGGCGAAAGTTGCGAACGATCATTGGCAAGCGGTTGCTTCCCAGATGCGGGCGCTGCTCGTAAATCAAAGACGGCTTCCCACCACACTCAACGAACTTTGACAACACCCAATCTACGTCGGGGCCACTCAAGCGACAGGTCAGTTTGCCATCGCTAAATGTTCCAGCTCCACCTTCGCCAAACAGGTAATTGTTTTCCGGATCGTGCTCACCGCCAGAGTCGAACGCTCGAATCGCGGGGACACGCTCTTTGACGGCTTGCCCACGTTCGATGATTAGTGGCCGATATCCCTTGACCGCCAGCAGGTATGCCGCCAACAAGCCAGCGGGCCCCGAGCCGATCACCACCGGACGTTGCTCAAGCGGAACCGATCCCGGATTGACATCTTCAAATTGTGGCGGAGCAAAAAGCTCGACATCTCCGGGGTGTTTTGCCAATAGTTTTTCAACCAATTGGCCTTCCAGCAGTTCGACCAGGATGGTGTAAACAAATTTGAGGCTGTTGCGCGACCTCGCATCTAGACTCTTTCGCAGTATTCGCAAGCGTGCGACATCAGCTTCGGCAACCCCTAGCTTTTTCGCCAACCGCTTGGGCAGCTCTGCCTCAGGCTGAGTGACGTCGACTCTCAAATTTGAAATGCGTATGGAGGGCATTGTGTCTAACCGCGTCCCGTGTATCCCGGTCGCAATTGAACTTGCAAGCCGAAGGTCTCCTCGAACAGCAAGCCGTTTTGCTTCAGGGCGAGTTGTTCGAGCGAAAGGTCTTCAATGTTAGGAATCGTAATCACAAGTCGGTCATCGTCACGTTGGCAATTGAGGTCCATAATTCGTTGGCTATACGATCGATCGAGCGCGATAGCGACTCGCAGTAGCGCCGCCAACTTGCTTACGGTGACGCGGCTGTCTCGATCCAGCGCCGCGTACCCGGGATGCGATGGTTTGGGGGAAGCGCGGCGATGGTATCTAGCGACTAGAGCGATTAGCGCTTGATCTCGCTTAGTGAGTCCGAAGAGTTCGCTGTATTGAATCAAGTAGAGCGAGTGCTTGTGGTAACTGGTCGTGTTGACGTACAGCCCAATCTCGTGAAGCAACGCCGCAACGTGCAGCAATAATCCGAATCTGGCATCGAGTTGATGCTCCGCGGCAAGTTCACGAAATAACTTATCCGCCAACAACGCGACATGCACGGCGTGGTTTTCGTCGAAGCAGAACTTACGACCAAAGTCGAGCGCTGATCGGATCACTTGTTCGGAAAACTCGTCGGACCACAAGCCGCGAACCGCCATATCCTTCAGTAAGCCGTCACGCAAATTGACGTTCGTGACCAAGATGTGATCGAGCCGCAACGTTCTTGCCAACAGGCTGTAAGCCAACAGCGCAGGGCCAAGAGTTTCCGCATCGGGAAACGAGATGTGGTACTTGTGAACGATTTCGTCGATCGACAGTTCGAGCACCTTATCGGTGAAACGCTCGAGTGATGCCGTCGAAATGTGCCCGAGATGTTGCAATTTTTTTTCGGGCAAGATCTGTGACGCAGCAAACCGAACATCACCACCGAGGGCAATCAATTCAGTTGTTCCTTCCTGAGGAACGTGCATCACGATTTCTTCAACCGTCCTACCGATCTGGCTCTGCATGATCGGACGAACCTTCAATTTGGGAAGCCGATGCTCTTCGAGCATTTCACGCAATCGCAGTGAGCCGAGCCGGTAGGTGTGCGAATAGGCGACTTGTTCGCTTTGCACAAGCAAGACCTCAGTGCTGCCACCACCGACTTCGACCACAAGAGTTTTGGCAGTTGCGAGTGATGGTTCCGAATGTAGAAAGGGCTTAATCCCCAAGAACGTGATGCGATTGACCTCGGCCTCTTCAAGCGGTTCGACAGTCAGCCCCGTCGCGATGTAAATGCGATCGAGAAACGCCAGTCGGTTCGTTGCTTCGCGCACGGCACTGGTTGCAACGATGCGAATCTGATCGTTGCTGACGATCTGAAATTCACGCAGCAACTGACGGTAACTTTTTAGAACCTTCACGCAGTCTTCGATCGTGGCCCGGCGAATCATTCCGCGTGTGAATGTGTCTTTGCCAAGGTCAACTCCTTGAGTCACGGTCTCCAGCGTGCGCACGTTCCCCGCAGAATCAATTTCTGCAATCGCCATACGAATTGCAGTCGTACCAATATCAATGACTGCAACAGGGCGAACCGCTGAGGCAATTGTGGTGGCAGGAAGGCTTAATTCGGGCGTGCTGCTGACGGTCACGATGCTCGTTCTCTCATTTCAACCAATTGTCGAATCGGCCCAAGCGGCAGCACCTAGAGCAACAGCATCATCGCCGAGTTTGGCTGCCACAATTTCGTATGTCTTCGCGTATGACGGCAATACCCATCTCTTCGCCGAAGCACTCACCGTTTCGACATAGAGTTCGGACATCGCTTCGACGAGGCCACCCCCAAGAACTACGATGTCAGGCGCCAGAACATGGATCAATCCGCCGATGGCCGTCCCGAGATGTGAAGCTGCATCTCGAACAATTTGCTCGATGACGGTGTCACCTTTCTTGATGGCTTCGGCCAAAGCGCCGCTTCGAATGCTGGCCAGATCCGTCCCCGCGAGCTCCGCAAGTTTCGGAGCTTGGCCACGAAAGACTGCCTGGGCCGCCGCAGCTGAAACAGCTAATCGGCTACTGACTGCCTCCAAACAGCCGCGTCGACCGCATGAGCAACGCGGCCCGTTCGGCAAGACTTCCACATGACCAACTTCGAGGCACGAACAATTTTTTCCGCGGAAAATCTTCCCCTCGTAAATCATTCCACCGCCGACACCAGTTCCAGGAAACACGCCGATTGCTGTGTGGGCATCCTTGGCCGCCCCGAATCTGTATTCACCATACACGCCACAATCGACATCGTTCGCGATAACGGCTCGACAATGAAACGCATTCTCAAGCTCTTCTTGAACATGCTCGTTCTTCCAACCGAGATTGCCCGCCTCAAGCACGATTCCGTGGTCGAGGTCCAACATTCCTGGGCAGCCAATACCGATTCCAGCGAGTCGCTCCGATGTAATGTTCGCCTCTTCGAGCGTTTTTTCGATCGTGCTGATGACTCGGGCCATCGTAATCGTGCCGTCATCATCGCGCGTCTTGCGACGTCTCCGAACCACCGGCTGAAACTTCGCGTCGGTGAGTACGGACAACATCTTGGTGCCGCCAAGATCAAATCCGACCCAGTAGCGATCATTCCCATTCGTGGCTTCTGGCATGAGAACCTTCCATGAAACGAACGATTCCGTCCGTCTGATTGATTGCGAGTCCGTTCGAACGCCGCAGGATGAGTCTGCGAAACGACTCAGAGCTTCGTGGCCGCCTCGCGGACCGTCAAGGATGTCTTTGGGCTTACCGGCAAATCAATTGACACGGCGATTGTCAGCACAGAATAGAAAAGGCCCAGCTCACATTGAACCGGGCCTTTCGTGAAGCTCTTTCGAATCGGTCTGCAACTATGCACCTGCAACTACCAACTCCTCAATTGGAGCTGCTTGGTTGGGGAGCAACTCCTCAACGAAGCCCTTGAGGTGAGCGGCACGGTTTGATTGCTGCAGTTTCTTTAGAGCTTTGGATTCGATCTGACGAATTCGTTCGCGGGTCACTTTGAAAATTCGTCCGGTCTCTTCCAATGTGTAGCTGTAACCGTCTCCCAAACCGTATCGCAGGCGAATGATTTCGCGTTCACGGTACGTCAGGCTGCGGAGCACGACATCGATTTTGTCCTTGAGCATCTCGTGCATTGCCGCTTCTGCCGGGCTGCCGTGATGCGAATCTTCCAAGAAGTCACCGAACGCACTGTCTTCGCTCTCTCCCACCGGAGTGTCGAGACTAATGGGATGCTTCCAGGTCTTCATAATCCGTTCGGTTTCCTCGACGGATAAACCGACGGCGACCGCCAGTTCTTCCATACTCGGTTCGCGACCGGTTTCTTGTCGAATCTGTTCGCTCTTCGCCTTCAGTTGCGAAATGCTCTGGAACATGTGGACTGGAATTCGAATCGTGCGAGCATGGTCGGCGACCGCTCGCGTGATCGCTTGCCGAATCCACCATGTGGCGTATGTCGAGAACTTGTAGCCTCGGCGGTACTCATACTTTTCAACGCCGCGCATCAAGCCAGCATTACCCTCTTGAA
This sequence comes from uncultured Planctomycetaceae bacterium, assembly GCA_903823545.1. GTDB lineage: Bacteria > Planctomycetota > Planctomycetia > Planctomycetales > Planctomycetaceae > SXKJ01. The sequence continues at coordinate 4,451 of CAIJTL010001136.1, read as the reverse complement.
TCAGGTCCAAGAAGCTCAAGCCTCGATTTCGGTACTTCTTTGCGATCGAGACCACGAGTCGCAAGTTGCCGCCTGAAAGCTTTTGCTTCGCGTCGGTCCATTGATCGAACCGGCGCTTGATCGTCTTCGATCGCTGAATGAATTCGAGAGCTGGCTCGCGAACCATCGTGACGAGGTCGTCCAATTCCTTTTGCAGAACCGAAACGTCTCTCGTGACGACCGTGCGGCCATCCATCAGATTCTTGCCATAATTATGGCGAAGATTGCCGTGCGGTTTCTTCGATTCTTCGATCATGCGTACGAGCTGGTCCATACGCTCGGCAATTTGGTGCATCCGCTTCATAACGGGCTGCAATCGTTGCGTACGAATGCTGAGTTCTTCAATCAAAGTACACATCTTGCGACGACGCATGACGCGACGATGCTTGGCAACTTTCTTGTCTGCGGCTGAAGCTTCCGGATCGATCGTGACTTTGTGGTCCGCCACGTGATCCTCGAACAGCCGCTTGAGCAACGGCAGATTCTTAGGCATACGGCCTTCGATCTGTTCCTTGCGAGTGTTTTCCGTTTCCGAAGTTCGCAGTGTTCGCTCGAAAGGCAACTGCTTCAAGTTGACCTTCTCCAGCGTTTCGATCCCCATCTCCAGCGCGAAGTCGGATTCCATGATGCCGCGTCGGAATCGCTTACGAGTGATTTCGATTTGCTTGGCGAGGTAAATCTCCATGCGACGAGTCAACAATGGGATGTTTCCCATCTGGCTCAGGTACATGCGAATTGGGTCGCGTGAAAGCAATGCTCGCTCTTCTTGAGCTGTGAGCTTCGGTTGCGGGGCGACTTCCGTCGGCTCTTTCGGAGCGACGTAGTCTGGATCGTCAATGGGGGTGTTCTGGTCGTGGATCAAGTCCAAGCCATTTTCTTCGAGCCAAATCAATAGCTCATCGACCATTTTGGGATCGCCCCCTTCATCGGGGAGATAACGATCAACCATCTGAAAGGTCATGATCCCGTTTTTGCGGGCTTCTTCGATCAACGTATTAAACTTCAAATCCAAACGATGCACGGTTAACTCCTTTGGGTTGACGGAAAGAACGCACGTCCTTTTGCGATCTGCGTTCAACTCAATGATTTCATTCACTCCAACAGAACCTAAATGGGACGAACAATCAACTGAAGACTTTCATTTCGCTCCGAACTTTCGGCAACTCGTCAGAAAACCCATCGCTGTTTTGACACGGCAGATGTCCGACGACCATTGCCTCGCTTCTAGCGACTCACCTGAATTTCATGCGGCTCGGCAATGATGTCCGGACCGGATCTCAGCGTGAACCATTTTGTTTGTGGACGCATTCCATCCAACATTTCGGCTCATTGCAACCAGAACGGCTCTTTGTTTGAACGCGTTCCATTTTCGCCAAGTTTTCATCATGAGATTTCAGGGGAATCCGCCAGCGGATTCAGGCAAGCGGGTTCTCTATGACAGAATCCTTTCTCTCAGCTTGAGAACCAAAATAATTCATCCAATGTTGGTGCGACTGACTCCAGTCACATTCCACCAACTGTTTCGAGTGAATTCTGGATGAACTCACTCGTAAACGCTGAAAACGAAGACGACATCCTATCAACGGAACCTCCCGTATCCAGCAAAAAGGTTCTCACTCGGAAAGATTTCCCGGAACTGACAACGCAATCATTTTGATTCGCCCCAGCCCATGTCGACCGGGACAACGTTGATCGACGCTTGCCGCAGAAGGCTGAACCTTGCGCAAGAGGTTCGTTACATTGATTGCGACCATCGCGACCACGTTGCTGTGTTCACGGCGAAATCGCCACGAACTTCTCATGTGAGCGAGAACTTTAAGTTGCTTAAATCTAGATGTATTTCTCATGACAGCGATCGCAGAGAAAACGCATTGATCGCGGTCAATCATGTACCACATTCTTGAACGTGTTCGCTCAAAATTCCGAACGAGTTGATGTCTTTCTTTCGACCCGCTTCGTGTTGTTCCCATTCCGGAGAAATGAACGTGCCGCAGACGCCATTATTCGCTGACAATTTGCCTCCATTGTTCCTCGATTTGCTAGGTGACGATTTTGAAATCCTGCCATGGGATGTCTCCTCGCATTCAACATCCCTAAGTCGAGCGGAGGCGATCATTACATACGGGCACCCGCGAGTTGACGGAGCTTTGCTTGATCGAATGCCAAACGTGCGAGTCGTTAGCAATCATGGCGTCGGTGTCGATCACATTGACGTTGCCGCTGCCAACGCTCGCAACATCCCCGTTGGGAATACTCCAGGATGTCTTGATGGCGCAACTGCTGATTTGACGTTTGCGTTGATCTTGGCGACGGCGAGGAATGTTGTGATTGGCGATCACTTTGCTCGGAGCGCAGAGTTCACCGTCTATGAGCCTTCGCTCTTGATTGGCAAAGAGGTCAACGGCGCGACGTTAGGAATTGTCGGATTGGGACGAATTGGCAAACAGGTTGCCAAAAGAGGACGTGCCTTCGACATGAAGATCCTTTATCACAATCGCCAACGCGACCTTGCCGCTGAGGTCGAGTTTGATGCCGAATATCGATCGCTTGATGGCCTGCTCGCCGAAAGCGATTTCGTGGCTCTCAATTGCCCATTGACATCAGAAACAACCAATCTGATCTCAACGGCTCAGTTTGCAACCATGAAGCGTTCGGCAATTCTCGTCAACATGGCGCGTGGTGGAGTTGTCGATACCGACGCGCTTTATGAAGCACTCAGCACGGGACGTATCTGCGGTGCGGGAATCGACGTCACTCAGCCAGAACCCCTGCCCCGAAATCACCCGCTGTTGCGACTGCAAAACCTCGTGATCACTCCGCACCTTGGAAGTGCGTCTGATCGAACACGTCGCCGCATGATCGAGATGACGATCGATAACTTGCGAGCGGGGCTGGTGGGACTGCCTTTGCCAAATCGAGTGAACTGAATTCAGAGGACCAGAACTACGTCTTGATGGGACTCATTGCTTCAACGTCGTCAAGAACTCGATCACGTCGCGCAGTTCGCGTGGCGTGAGGACTTTCCCCATTGGCGGCATTGCTGACTTTGGCGGAGTTCTCTCGTCGATTTCTTTGAGGGGCACGCTGATCGATTTGCCTTCGGGAGTTTCTAGGGTCACCTGATTTGCGTCTTCTGACTTGAGTGTCCCCGCCACGATTCGGCCGCTGTCAAGAACGAGCGTGATGCTGCCATAGCCGACTGCAATTTTGGCGTTTGGATCGATCAACGATTGCAAGAGGTGCTCTCGAATACCTCCGACGACTTCGCGGTTTCGGTGAACGACCTCCGTCAGATCTGGCCCAGCGGTTCCTCCTTCGCCACGAATTTTGTGGCAACGGATACATTGCCCTTGTGCGTGTCCGACAAAGATTGCTCTACCGGAATCTGAATCGCCACCTTGCAGCGTCAATCGCAGTGCGGCGAGTGGGTCTTCAGCAGCCTTTGCACTCAATGCCACCGATCGTTGTTGCAATGCCTGATTGATTGCCGCGACTTCCCGGCGAGCCGTCGCTGCCTCCAGAAGATCGACTTGCAGTTCAACGGGGACATCTCCCGTCGCGAGTCGGTCGGCCCAAATCGTCAAAAGTGTGTCGGCCTCTTTGTGTTTCATGGCGGCCAGAGTGGCGAATGCTCGTTGTCGATCAACGAAGTTCGTCAAAGTGGAGGACTTCGAATCAGAATCACTGAGCACCTGGTTGAGTTCTCGCAGCCCCGCCACGGCATCGCGTGCGGCAACGATGTCGCGGGCCGTCGCTCTCAGTTGTGGATTATCCGACACCAATCCGCTCTTCAGCGAGTCTGCCAAGTTCGGGAAATTGCGAGCCGCCAGTAATCGCAGAGCCGCGACTCGTGCGTTCGTCGGTCGCTTGGTGTCGGTAAGCCATTCTGCAAACGTGGCGTCATCGGCTTTGAGTCCGTGGCGTCCCACCAGTTCCACGACTTGTGTGACGAGGTTTCCTTGAGCAGACGCCAGCAACTCTGGCAGTTTGTCATTTAAGACGTCGCGAGCGATTTGTGGATCGCGTTTCGGTAATGCTCGCCAGAATCCAGTGACGCGATCGCGCGGAGTCGGCTCGGTCCAGGCTGACAATGCGGCAAACGCTTCCTCACGCATTCGAACCGAATGTTGTGGATTCATGGCGACTGCGACGACTCGTTGTGCCTGCTCGGCACCGCCAAGTCGAAAGTTCGCGTTGATCGCTCGCCGTACAAGAGGTTCAAGATCAATGGTTCGCGGCGGTGCTTCTGTAACGGCTGCGAATTCGTTTGCGCTAGGTTTCACCGTGACAGTCGAGGTTGTGAGTTGGGCAAGCTTTCTCGCCAATGCCGGTTGAGATGCCTCGATCGGGACGTCATTAATCGCTCGTGCCGCTTCAGTCGCGACCGACCAGTCTTCGTCATTCAAAAACTG
>CAIJTL010001135.1 GCA_903823545.1 uncultured Planctomycetaceae bacterium | reverse complement strand
GCGTGGGCAGTTGGGTCGTTGAGCGTTTCTCGTTGGTTGTAGCCCTCACCGATGATTTGGTTGTTGTGAACGACAACCGCACCGATAGGCACTTCCCCCTCTTCAAACGCTTGTCGAGCCAACTGCAATGCAACCCGCATCCAGCGGTCGTGAGGCTGCAAGAGATTTTCATCATCGCGGAATGTCATTAGCGATCTTCGATAAAAAGTAACGGAGATTGAATTTCGTCTTCGATCGTATCCGCATCGCGAAATCGTTCCCATTCAACCGAGTGCTTTCCGTCAAACCTCGATTGATGGAGACGAATGAGGAGTCCCGATATCATGTCTCCGCGCGTGATTGCGAAGAAACTCGAAGCATAGGAGATTCAACATGCAGAAGTGGGCGATCGGAGTATTTGCGTCGGTGGACGCTGGTTTGGGCGTGCATTTGGATGTCGCCAAAGAACTGGGAATATCGACGGTTCAAGTTCATTCGCCGCATCAGCACACGCGGACGCCGGAGGTCGCTCAAGCGTTTCTGCAACGCTGTCGCGAAGCGGGCATTACGGTGACCTGTGTCTTCGGCGGCTTTGATGGCGAAAGCTATGCCGACATCGCGACGACTGCTCGCACGGTTGGTTTGGTTCCAGAAGCGACACGCGCCGCTCGTGTGCAAGAGATGAAAGAGATTTCCGACTTCGCCAAGTTGCTCGGCGTTGGTTGCGTCGGGTTGCACATCGGCTTTGTGCCAGAGGATCGACAAGGCACGAGCTACAAATCGCTCCTTGAAGTGACTCGCGATCTGCTCGATCACGTCAAAGCCAACGGACAGAATTTGCATTTGGAAACCGGGCAGGAATCTGCCGACCACTTACTGGAGTTCATTCACGACGTTGATCGTGACAACCTCTTCATCAATTTCGATCCGGCCAACATGATTCTGTACGGAAACGGCGATCCAATTGAGGCTCTGAAGAAAGTCGGCCACTTGGTTCGCAGCGTCCATTGCAAAGATGCCAAGTGGGCCGCTCCCGATCAACGTGGTAAGGGGTGGGGAACGGAAGTCGCACTCGGCGATGGCGATGTCGGCATGGAAACGTACCTCCGGACGCTGTTGTCACTCGGCTACACAGGCCCGCTGACGATCGAACGCGAGATCGCTCACGACCGAGTTCAACAGAAGACCGACATCGGGCAAGCGCAGCGCTTGTTGGAATCGCTGCGGACGAAGATCGGCGTTTGAGCGAGGAACGAGCAGATTGGTCATTGGCTATCGGTCCGGTCATTTGGGGCCGCATCAAAAATGATCAATGGCCAACGATCGATAACCAATGACCAATCTCTTGTTTTCCCACTAATTCCCGCCGCCCAACCGTACCTCCACATTGTCCCAATTCTCATCACCGCGTTCCGGCTTCTACAATCGGCCAACACCGAGGACCACATCGGCCTTGCCATCGCCGTTGAAGTCTCCTGTCGTCAAAGTTGGGTAACGGCCGGGGCCTTGCTCCCATGAAGTTCGACTTGCCGATCCAATCCAGAGGGGATCAACGCGCAATCGACGATATCGAATTCGCCGATCATCGTTTTTGGCTTGACACTTCTTGGCTACTCGCAGTTTTCGTGAGTCGGAAGCGGTCCCAATTGGTTGGGTGCGGTGCAGTGACTGTGATCGATTCTTGTCGGGTCGGATGCTCGAAGGTGAGCGACGCTGCGTGGAGCGCAAGCCATCCATCTAATCGTGATTTTGAACCATACTTGGTGTCACCGCAAATCGGCATGTCCCGCGATGAAAGTTGCACTCGGATTTGGTGGCTTCGCCCAGTCTGCAAATCAATCTCTAATAGACTGATTCCCGCGCTTGTTTTTAGACACTGGTACGTCAGTCGCGATTCTTTGCTTCCGTCAGCGTGGTCGCGTTCGTGAGCACCGAGGTTTTGCTTCGCGACACGGCTGACGTTGGATGCCTCTGATTTTACGAGCCAATCAACCAGTTCCCCTTGTTTCTGCGGAGGGCGTCCCTCAACCACCGCATGATAAACTTTGCGAGTTGAGTGCTTCCGAAATTGTTCTGATAAGCGCGAAGCAGCTTTGCTTGTTCGAGCAAACAGCAACACGCCAGACACGGGGCGATCAAGGCGATGGACAACACCGACAAAAACGTTACCGGGTTTGTCGTATTTCTCGCGGAGATAATCACGTGCCAAATCAACTGCTGACACATCTCCAGTGGCGTCTCCCATCGACAACAACCCCGCTGGCTTGAGCAGTGCTAAGCAGTGGTTGTCCTCAAAGAGCACTTGAAGTGGTGGTGCAGCCATCAGTCCCCATTCGCGAACACGGTTTTGTGATCGCACAACTCTATGCCAGTACGACGCGCAACGAGTGCTCATATTCAACGAATTTGCTATCGCGTCGTGTTTGCGAGCGGGCATCTACGCAGTTCGGTTCTTCCACAGATTTAAGGTGATGTGAGCTTGCCCCTGATGATGAGCTTCGTGCCAAGTCAGCACGCTCAAGGCTTTCGCGATCGTCCAGCCACGTTCTTTGAACGCATCGGGAATGCGAGTCAGATCGGCGTCAGTCAGTCGGCTAAGGCCATCCAGCAAATGTTGTCGAGTGGCATTAAGCACTTCGCGAATTTCGCTCACCGTCGGAATGTTTTCATCCGGTGTGCTCCCCCCTTTGAAGCGAGGAATCAAGTCGCTGAACGCGGCCGGTGTTCCGAAAATTCGCTCCGTTGCAAACAGTTCTTCGGTGACGCCGATGTGCAGCAATTGCCAACCAATGTGAGCACGTCCTGGCCCCGGACGCCAAGCGAGCACGGCTTGCGGGTCAGATTGCTTGGCAACGTCGTCGAGAGTGGCCAATGTGCGAGAACGGCTGAATTCCCAAATCTCCTTGACGCAGACAAGCAGACTCATAATTGACTCCTAATGCTGTGACACTGTGATGACGGCTACGCGAACACGACGGCATTCTGTGATCGAAGCACCGCGAATTCAACGTGCTCGAAAATGCTTATGCCAACGGCGGCAGCCCGACTCGATGACAAAGCGAGAGTAACGGACACTCTTCACATTTCGGACGACGAGCGATGCAGATGCGTCGGCCATGGTGAATCAGTCGATGTGAAAAATTAATCCACTCTGATTTCGGCAATAGCGTTTGCAAATCCTGTTCGATCTTTTCTGGGGATGTGTTTTTGGTCAGTCCGAGCAAGCGAGTGATTCGTTTGACGTGGGTGTCGACAACAACTCCTGTTGGAATTCCGAAGGCCGTGCCAAGCACAACGTTTGCCGTTTTTCGACCGACACCCGGAAGCGTGATCATTTCTTCGAGTGTTCGCGGCAACTCGCCATTGAATTGTGACATCAGGCCCTGCGCCATGCCGATCAAATTCCCAGCTTTCGAGCGAAAGAAGCCTGTCGATTGCACGATCTTTTCGACATCCGCTTGATCGGCTGCCGCAAGCATTGCAGGCGTTGGGTAATTCGTGAACAAAGCAGGAGTCACCATGTTGACTCGTTCGTCAGTGCATTGAGCCGACAGAATGGTTGCGGCCAACAGCTCAAACGGGTTTTTGTGATTCAACGCGCAGATCGCGACTCGGTAATTTTCTTCTAAACCGTGCGCGATTTTGAGGGCATGATGCTTTCGGTCATCGGCTCGATGTGTCCGACCTGTTTTGGCCATGATCAAACTTTGGAAGTGGTAAAGATGCCGTTGGACTTCGGGTTTCGGCCAGCGCTAGAATCGCCGCCGAATCACTTTGGGGGAACG
>CAIJTL010001134.1 GCA_903823545.1 uncultured Planctomycetaceae bacterium | reverse complement strand
GCTGGTGCGTCGTGCTAAATCTCGTACATACCAGCCGAGTATCGAGAAACGCCCAACGTGAATGAAACATCGCTTGCCTACTTTTTGACCTGGACGACCTACGGCTCATGGCTTCCCGGTGATGAGCGCGGCTGGGTCAAATGGCACGGAGGCTTTCAACAACCAAGCGAACCGCTCCGAAAATACACGACTGCGAAAATGTCTGAAGCAGCAATTACGCTCGATCAACAACAACGAGAACTCGTGGATGCGACTATTCGACGTCATTGCGAGATTCGCCAATGGTTCTTGCACGCATTGAACGTTCGCACGAACCACGTTCACGTCGTGGTCACTGCAGTCGGTTACTCGCCCGAAATGGTCGTCGAACAATTCAAAGCTTGGTGTACCCGGTACTTGAAAGCACCTTTGGTCAACCACGCTCACTTAGCGAAGATTCGTCAGAATTGGTGGACGGAAGGCTCCAGTCGCCGCTTGATCTTTCGCGAAGCCGACCTCGCAGCAACCATCGAATATGTTCTGGATGCCCAGGATCGGCCTCGTTCGTAAACACGACGCACCAGCGAGTGGTCGGGTTAAGATCAACCACTCGCTGGCGCGTCGTGCTTAAATTCGACCTCAAATCTTCAATGATGTCAGCGGCCCAACTGCAACCGTTGTTGTCATGCCGAGCGGATACGCGGTGAGCAGGTCGCGAATATCTTTCGTCGTGATCGAGCGGAGCGTCTGCATGTCGTCGTCGACCGAACGATATTCTTGGCGATAGACCCAATTGCCGCCGAGTGATGACAGGCGTCCCATTGGGCGTTCGCTGCGGAGGACCACTCGCGACGAGACTTTGTTCTTCGCGAGTTCGAGCTCATCTTCGCGGATGCCGTTCTTGTTCACGTCGTCGTAGATGCTACGAATGAGCGCGAGGTTTTCTTCAGTCGCTTCGGGATCGCAACTGAGGTATGTCAGATAGGCACCGCTGCCGTCGTGTTCGGCGAAGTCGAGGTCCGCCGCTTCGGCGAGACCGGGATCGACGATGTCCCAGAACAGGCGGCTGCCCGATCCATCGCCGACGATGACTGACAGAATCTCCGCCGCGAATCGAAGTTTGCTTTGAGCAGATGGAGCTGGCGTCATTTGCATGACGTGCTGTTGCTGGCTTTTCGGTCGCGTGATGATTTTCAAGCCACCTTTCGGATGAGCCTCGTCGATTGCGCGATAGCCTTCGCCAGCCGGCCAATGGCCACAATGTTGCTGAGCGAGTTCTACGACTTTGTCCCAGTCGGTGTTTCCGGCGACAGCCAGAGTGATGTTGCCAGCGAGATAGCGGTCGTGGTGGTACTTCCGCATTTGCTCACAAGTGAGCGCAGTAATACTTTCGTTGGTACCGAGTACGCTCTGTCCCAGCGGATGGCCAGCGAAGTGAGACTGCATCAAATTTTCGTACGCCAAGAACGATGGCTGGTCATCGTACATGCCGATTTCTTCGAGGATGACCTTCTTTTCCATATTGAAGTCATCTTCGCGCAACGCGGGACGCAGGATGTTTGCAAACAGTTCAAACGTGATCGGCAAGTATTCGGGAAGGATCGCTCCGTAGAACAAGGTCCCTTCTTCAGCAGTTGCAGCGTTGTACTTCGCGCCGACTTCATCGAATACACGGTTCACATCATCCGCAGAAAACTTATCGCTCCCCTTGAAGACCATGTGTTCCAAGAAGTGGCTGACACCAGAGACCTCAGGGGTTTCATCGCGCGAGCCAGTGCGGACGAAGAACCCCATCGCGACTGAGTGGACTGACGGGTTCAGTTCTGCGATGACCTGCAAGCCGTTTGCGAGTTTGGTTTGGAAGAATTTCATGCAGTAAAGACCTTCAGACTACGTCACGTTGAGTTGGTTCGGGCCGATCGTTAGCACAGTGAAGTCGCGAGCTGGGTGTTGATGCACGTAGGCCAGAACGCTTTCGACCGTCAATTCATCGATATCGCGGCGAATATCGTCGAGCGTTTGCACGCGTTTCAGGAAGTGCCAATCGCGGGCGATCGAGCTAGCTCGAGATGAGGTCGATTCTTGCTGCATGATGAGCGAACTCTTCGCTCGCGCTTTGCAGCGTTCGAGTTCGTGCGATTCGATGCCGTCGCCGAGTCGCACAAGTTCCCCCAGCGTGACGTCGAGCGTCTCTTGGGCGCGTTCGGCTGTTGTCCCTGCATAGCAAAGGACGCGGCCTTCGTGCTTCATGCTGTTGAGCGACGCGTTGACCGAATAGCATAAGCCGCGCTTCTCGCGGACTTCGGTGAAGAGCCGCGAACTCATGCCGCCGCTGAGGACTCCGACTGCTGCCCAAGCCTTGTAGTAATCGGGGTGCGAGTATTCGATACCGTCATACGCGATGCCGATGTGCGTCTGCGTTGACTCGTGATGGATGTGACCGATTCGCTCACCGCGCGGCGCTGTAGCAAACTCTGGTTCTGGCTGCGTGGCCCAAGCTCCGAATGTGTCATTAATGACACCGAGCACTTCATCGAGATCAACGCAGCCAGCGATGCCCAAGATCGCTCCGTTGGGACGCAGGTTGCGTTGGAAGTGGGCTCGAACAGAATCAGGAGTAATGTTCGGAAGGTCTTCGAGGCAGCCTTCGGTCGGCAATCCCCAAGGAGCGTCGTAGCAGCGGCGGCGAAGTTCGATGATGACTTTTCGTTGTGGCTCATCTTCCATCGCCCGCAACGATTGTTCGACTCCCGCCATTGCCGCTTCAAATTCCTCCTCGGGAAGGTGCGGACGTTGCAAGATGTCGGCGTAGAGTCGTAACGCGGCAGGAACGTTCAGTCCCAGCGACGCTGCTGAAAACGACAAGTGGTTGATGCCGGTGTTCTCGCTGCGCTGAACGCCGAGATTATCGAGGGCATTGGAAAGGTCGCGACTGTCGAGGTCTCCAGCACCGCGCGTTATCCAGTCGGTGAGGATTCCCGCCGTCCCGTTTTGTTGGACGGGATCAAAGGCGCTGCCGCCGGGGATCAAGAAAGAAAACGCCGCCGATTGCACGTCACGCATCGGTTCGACCACCACGGTCAATCCATTGGCCAACTGGTGAGTGTGAATGACTTGTTCGGGCATGTGCTCCGTCCGGGAGTCCAGAATTGAAAGGCGAAAGATTGCGGCGGAGTCTGACGGGGGGGGCGTTGAGTGACAAGCCAAGAAAACTGGGCTTAAACAAAACGTCCACAGTCAGCAAACGGGGTCACGTCGAGCGGCATTAAATTCAACGCCGCTTGACGCGGTCCCCGCATTTCTGCTTCCAGGGATATCAAAAGAATTCAGGTTGGCGAGACTACTTAGCGCCGAGATGCTTGTCGAAAAACTTGTAAGCCACATCGCGAACTGCTTCGGGGAAGTCGTGGGCACATTCGGGATAGTTGGCCTGAAGGGCGTCGGGCGCTCCGAGTAACTCGTAGATTGGTCGAGCGGAGGCGATTGAGTCTTTGACGCCGCTCACTTCAAAATTGCTGTCGCCGACGGGCGAACTGGCTAAGAACGGACGCGGAGCGAACGCAGCGACGATTTCAGGGAAGTCGAACGGGACTTCGTCCGGGTTGTTGTGGTGTCGCGAATCAATCAGCGGCATGTATCGAGCACTCGTCCAACCTTTCAACGCACCGTTGTAGTACTTGTGGAAGCGTGTGAATCCACAATTGGAAACGAGGCACTTGATGCGCGGTTCGAAGAAGGCGGTAAACATGGTGTTGTGTCCGCCAAGCGAGTGTCCGATGCAGCCGATGCGGTTTCCGTCAACGAACGGAAGTGATTGCAACAGGTCGACCGCTCGGATGTTGTCGTAGATCGCCTTCATGCTGCCGCTCGTATACCCGTTCTGTGGTGCGAAGTCGTAAGGGTAGTCACCGAAACTGGGGTAATCAGGAGCTAATGTGACATAGCCGCGTTGGGCCAGGTGCAACGCGTAATGCAGATTCGGATTGCCTCCCAGTCCTGCCGGTTCTGATTTGCCAATGTTGGTGGTTTGATGGAGGCACAGAATCGCGGCGTGTTTTGTCGTCTCGCTGTTGCCTGACAGGGCAGGGCGGAACAGAAAAGCTTTGACACGACGGTCCATGGAGTCGGTGTGGTAGCTGATTCGCTGACGAAGCAGGCTGCCGACTTTGATTTCTTCTTCAATCTGCATCTCAAGCGGGACCGGCTTTTCCGGCTTCGGTAGCGGCCCCATCACGGTTTGCATCCACGCGGCGATGTGCTCACGTCGCTTGGCCCAATCGGCGGGAGTCTTAATCGGCTGCTTCTTGCTGTTGCCATCGTAGTAATACGACAGGTCTTGGTGCTCACCATATTTCGGAACAGGATCTGCCGCGCTCGTTGGCAACGCATCGAGTCCCCAAATACACAACACAACAATGACAAATTGCACGCCCTTGTAATTCATTACAAACCCCTCCTTTAAATCTGCCTTCGTTTCATTGGTTGCCCTCTACTCCTAGCGCTCCTAGCGCAAAGCAACCCGATTGAAGCAGAAGGAAACGGAGGAAACAAAGGAGCGAGAGTTCTTTGGGGGTAATGGCAACTCCCTTCCAGTAGTGCAGTCGCATTACGAAAGGAGTGATGTCGACGACCAATGAGGCCGCACGGATCTCCGAAACGGCATCGGGGAATTCGTCGTTTTCGATCAACTGATTGAGACTCTCAGTCGTCGCCGGTTACAGCAGGCAGAAGTGGCCACGATTCTGCTGTCGCGAGAGGTGCACCTCGTTGAACTCGCTGATTTCTATAATCGACCGCAACTCGCGATGATTCTCGGCGAGGTTGTGTGTCATGTCGCAGTTCAGATCGAATTCCCGCAGACAGCACCAAAGGTGGACCGGTCAATTTCCCGGTCTCATCCTCGATCGGATCAACCTTGGCTGAGAACTCGTGCTCGAAAGATTTCAGGGGCGTTTTGCAGACATGCGAAGGAGATGGCAGATTTGCTGCTCGCCACAACGCATTCGAGTCAATTCAGCCTGTCGGTCAAATTCAGCACGCCCGTGGCGCCGCTCCGTCAGCCTGGCTCCACTAAAGATGAGTCTCACGGCAACTCGAAGATGACACGATGGAAATCGATTTCGTCGCCATTACGTGACGGCTTTCTGGACCAAGCCAATCTACCGTTGATGCTTTCTCACAAAATTTTCTACGCGACCTCTGGCTATAAGCACGATTTTCGGAATCGAATCAGCATCAATCGGTTGCACTATTTTGACAACGGGAAATCTGCCGAATTCTTTCCTTCTTTGACGGTAAAAGTGCGATCCTTAGCAACGGTCGAATACTTGGCTGGGAATGGAGGGGCATCAGTCGTGATAGCGACTTTTGCAGAAGCGACTGGATCTGCTGGTGTATTTGTTGCGGACTTACTGGGCGGCGTAATCACAACTTGGTATGTCGCTGTCGGCACATTCTTGGTGCCATTATATTGCAATGTGTACTCACCAGTGGCGCTGACGGTTCCGGCGGCAAGGTGCCCGGCTTGAGTGGCCTGAAATATCACTTGCGAACCCTCTGGGACTGCTTTCCCGTCAAAGGTGACCTTCCCTGTTACTTCACCCGTGGGTCCCTTATAGGAGCCATCGTCTCCGCGGCATCCAGCGATTGCCAACATCAACACAGGAAGCACGAAATTTGCGACACACCTTCGATCCGACCGAAACTTCATCGCGATTCTCTTATATGAGTTGACCTAATGGAAAAATCTCGGGAGCAAATAGTTGCCCCCGAGATTAACGTGTTCGCCACTGCTAAAGATTAGTACTCACCGGGAACCCGAGAGTCATTGCGAACGGACAGATAAGTCAGAGTATCTATGTTGATGTTGTTATTGATTTGTCGGACGGTTCCATCGGTCATCGCCACATGGACGGAGCCAGCATGGGCAGAGGACATTGGAGTGTTATAACGTGCATGAGCTTCTCCTGGGCGCGAGCCAAGCAGGGTTCTGGACGAGGAGTTCGGCGGATATTTCGTGACAATTCGATTGACCATCCAGGCACCGTTCCAACTGGCGTGAGTGCCCATCGTCCACCCCCAATCGAGGCCAGGTCGAATTTCGCCTTCGACGCCGGCGGGATCTTTGACCAGCTTACTGATCTCACCCACGATGATGGTGTTCGCGGTTCCGTCAGTGCAATCCTTAATACCCTTCCACCTGTTTGATGGCATAATGCCTCGATCAGAATAGTAGGCAATGCCACCGGGAATATAATTTACCCCATCGTTCCAGTTCGCCGTACTCGCCGCTCCGGCCATTCCGAAATATTGGCCCATCATCACGGGGCCACAGGGACCAATAAATGTCTCTAACGGGGAAGATGGGCAAATCAGCCAATCAAGCTTGACGCCAATGACGTGTTGGTTCACGGTGCCACCAAATGCTGGGTTTGCATCACAGATCCAACCATCGTTTCGTCTGTTGAAATCCCACTTTTTGAAAATAGCTTGCTGCTCCATATAGGGCAGCATCCCCACCCACATGCTGGCAGCCCATTCAGGATCCGTGAGAGGCTCGCCGCCTGGGAATACTTTGTAGTTGTCATGATAGTTGGCTAATCCCAACCCAATCTGCTTGAGATTGTTTTTGCATTGTGACTTTCTCGCGGCTTCACGAGCTTGCTGCACTGCAGGCAGCAAGAGTGCGATCAAAATAGCGATGATCGCAATCACGACCAGCAATTCAATCAAAGTAAAACCGGACCGACGTCTTACTGTCATGATCTTTCCTCGTGTTTGCTTTAGAGAGAGGCACCGTGCTCCACGGATTGCGGAACTTACGGCAAAGGAAGTGTGAACGTTGGAAGAAATGTTGAAGAACAGATTCAGAACTGAATCTCAAAGCATGTTGACCATGCAAGACGGCATAAGTCAACGGAAACAGTTCCTAAATGAGTGAATTTTGAAATCGTGGTCACGCTGAGCCCTCAAACTCGAAAGCAAGTTTCGCGGGTTCTTGTATCTACGCAACATGTAACGCGATGTGTGAGTGAGGGGGTAAGGTCGCACGAACGGCAATTCCTCAGGTTTTGAGGCGTTCGCACACTTCGGGTTACGGTTTCACCAATGTCAAACACTAGCAAGACCTCAGCGAGAAAGTGCCGATCATGAAATTCTTGGGGTAGTTCGTTCCGTCACAAAAGCCATGTGAGGCCAATGCTTTGGCTCAACCCATTTTGCAGTTCTGTGTCATTTCAAGTGGCAAAAAGTCATGGAGCAAAGAGGCTGTGTGATCCTTCCTCAACAATCCGCAACTCCTGGTTTGCCTTAATTCTTTGAAACGTCTGCGTGCCTCCCGCGGGCCAGTTGACTTCAAGTGAATCGATCGAATGCGCGTCCCCTAGTCCGAAGATCAGTTTTCGTTCGTTGGATGTCTGGAATCCATCACCTGCAATCAATTGTCTCTGAAAGGTCTTTTCTCCAACGACCACTTTGACTGTTGCTCCAATGGGATCGCGGGACGAACACACTCCAACAAGGCGAACTGCGAGAAAATTTCCATGAGGTTCGGTCTGGTTTGTCAGAAGCGCGACTGGTTCGTTGAGGTGCGTGATGCATACGTCTTCTCGGCCATCTCGATTCCAGTCAATTCGCGCAAGCGAACGTCCGTGATGTTCACTTTCAAAGAATTTGCCCAACACCGAGCTCGAAACTTCAGCAAATTTCTCGTTCCCGAAGTTTCGGTAGTATTGTGGCTTCATGCGATATGGAACTTGGGGATCACTCGGTTCATGAACGTGCCCGTTTGCGAGAATGAGGTCAGGAAATCCATCGAGTTCTCCATCAATGAACTGAGTCCCCCATCCAAGCATCTGAAAGCTGTCATTTGCGAGGTTGGACTTTCGCGATAAATCGCGAAAGGAGCCATCAT
>CAIJTL010001133.1 GCA_903823545.1 uncultured Planctomycetaceae bacterium | reverse complement strand
CAGCGAAATCTTCCCGAAGCACGCCGCGATCGCAGATAAGTTTTCAATCGTCCGAAGTTGCTATCACACCGGGGCCGCAGTTCACGACACCGGACATCAACTAATGCAAACCGGACGACTCTTCTCCGGCGGAATCATCACACCACATGCCGGTTGTGTCGCGAGCTACTTGATGGGTCGACGATCTGACTTGCCCGCTCACGTCATAATGCCCCAAACAATGGGAAACACTGGCGGTGGCCTACCTCATGGCCAAGACGCGGGATTCCTTGGCAAAGCACAATCACCGTTCTTTTTGAACTCAGACCCGTCGAAAGAAGATTTCCGAGTCCCAGATCTTTTGCCACCGAAGCAGATTGGCGAAGTACGCCTCGATCGCCGACGGAAATTACGTGACGTCGTCGACACCACGGTGAGCAACTTTGAAAAGAGCGAGAACGCAAAGCTCGTCGACAGCAGCTTTGAGGCGGCCTTCCGCATGGTGACTAGTGAGCAAGCTCGCGCCGCATTTGATCTTTCTCGCGAACCCAAAGAAGTTCGCGAGCGATACGGAATGAGCCGCTTCGGGCAATGCTGCTTGCTGGCTCGGCGACTTGTCGAAGCTGGTGTGCGGTTTGTGACGATCAATACCTTCTTGACCGTGTTCGACGAAATCACTTGGGACATCCACGGCACGAAGCCATTCACGTCCATCGAAGGGATGCGCGACATCGTTGCACCGATGTATGACCAAGGCTATTCGGCGTTGATCGAAGACTTGCACCAGCGCGGCATGTTGGACAACACGCTAGTTTGCAATCTGGCTGAGTTCGGTCGGACGCCGCGCGTAAATCCCGCCGGTGGCCGTGATCACTGGCCGCAATGCTGGTCAAGCTACTTTGCTGGCGGCGGCATTAAAGGGGGCCGAGTAATCGGCAAGAGCGATCCGATCGGCGGTTATCCGGCAGAGCGTCCCGTGAATCCGAGCGAGGTCGTCGCGACGATTTTTCATAGCCTCGGATTCAACATTGAATCACATCTTCCCGGCCCCGCCGGAAGACCGTTCCCGCTGGTCGATTTCGGGACGAAGCCGATTCACGAATTGTTTGCCTAATCACCACAGCGAGACCTCCCCAATGACTTCGCCTCTCGTTTTTCGTGGTCAACTTATTCTTCCCGATCGCATCGAACGAGGCGCGGTCATCGTCAGAGAAGACCGCATCGCCGATGTCATCGGCATTAATGATGCGCTGCCGCCGGACGCAATCGTGCTCGATGCAGGTGACGGCTATCTCGCTCCAGGCTTCGTGGAACTGCACGTGCATGGAGGAGCGGGTGGAGATTTTATGGATGGAACCGAGGAGGCGTTTCGCCTCGCACTGCGTGCTCACGCACGCCACGGAACCACTCGATTGGCGGTGACAACGACCGTTGCAACTCACGAGCAAATCCTGGCAACGCTTGAGCTAACTCGACAATTCCGCCACGCGCCGGAACCAAACGGCTCGCGTGTGATGGGGGCTCATTTCTATGGGCCGTACTTTCGGTATGAGGCTCGCGGCGCACATCCGGGAGGGCCAATTCGTCCAGCAATCAAGGACGAGTACTTGCAGTACCTGGAATATGCCGACGACTTAGTCACTGCGACCATTGCGCCGGAAATCGAAGGAGCGAAAGAGTTCGCCCTGGCCTGCAAGGCAAAAGGCGTCCGCACTAATGTCGGCCACTCTTGGGCGACCTTCGACCAAATGACGGAAGCGGTCAATGAGTGGGGCGTGCGACACGTCGACCATCTATTCTGCGCAATGTCAGACAAGAGCAAATTGCGCCAATTTCAAATGTATCCAATGCAAGGCGGAGTACTCGAAGCAACGCTTTACTACGACGAACTCACAACCGAAGTCATCGCCGACGGAAAACATCTCGACGCTGGATTGCTGAAACTCGCCCTGAAGATCAAAGGCCCGGACCGCCTCGCATTGGTCACCGATTGTAGTCGAGCGTTAGACATGCCTGACGGCAGTTACATGATTGGCCCGCAAATCGGTGGCGAGCCACTCATCAAACGAGATGGAGTTGGCATGTTGCCGGACGGCTCCGCATTGGCGTCAAGCGTCATGGGCATGGACCACATGATCCGCACTTTCCTCAACCTCACTAGCCGACCTTTGTGGGAAGTGATCCGCATGGCTTCGCTCACACCGGCTCGAATCGCGGGGCGAGACCGCGAACTCGGGAGCCTCGAACGCGGCAAACAAGCGGATGTGATTGTGTTTGATCGCGCATTGAACGTGCGACGCGTGTTTATCGACGGGGTTGAACTGAAAACATCGTAAGCCATCACGCCGCCTTTTCATTCGGAATGGTTCCCGATGACCGAGATGAAACTAAAAGCCTTGCCCGAAGCGTACTCGCCTCCGGGCGAGACAATCTGCAATCGTTGAAAGACAAGCCGTTCGTCTCCGAAACCTGCTGCTTCCAAAACCGCTCGATCTACGATTACCTTTTCACGGCCGTAAAAGCTCATTTCACACAACAGCCATTTCCGCCACTACTGCCGGGGGGCATGAACGGTTACCTCTCGGTGAAGCGAACAGAATCAGATGACATTCAAGACTCGCTGCAAAAGCGTGATCAGTTCGGCCCGCTGGGGCATTGCTTCTCTTTGTCTGGCTGGAGGATGCCACTCGCACAGTATGGCAAGACTTCCCGATCAAACAGAAGACGACGATGCGGCGATAGCAACGATTTCTGAGCCTCTGTTCATTCAGCTCACAGGAACCAAGCATCGATGGCGCGCAGCCTACCCGATGATTGACGGTACATTTCTCGCAATCGACGATCTGCTAGCCGAATCTCAGCTTCATGTGCCGCTCGACACAGAGGTGGTCCTCATTCTGAAAAGTACGGATTACATCTACACTCTGGCAATTCCGGAGCTCGGCCTAAAGGAGATCGCCATTCCAGACCTGGAGTTCCGTATGGCGTTCCGCCCCACACGAGTTGGACTCGTTCCTATGATCGGTGAAGAATTGTGTGGGCTGCCGGGGGGGGCGGGGGGGAACTCTGTGCAATTAGTTGTTGAATCGCGTGAGCAGTTCCTTGCTTGGCTTATACGGAAGAACGCCCCTCTTTGACTTCGCCAAGTCTCAGCTATCGTTTCGAGTTACGAAAGTACAAAGCACTATGTTGCTGACCGTTGACTGTTCTTTTCGCCGCAGCCAAGTCATGGAAAAAACATGGCACTCCTTCGCCGTCTGCGGACTCATCCTTTTGAGCAGCGGTTCGTGCGGTCGGCCGGCCCCCTCGGGCGGTACTCCAAAGATCAAGCCAGCCGTTCCATCGGCGGCGAACCCAATTGAAAAGGAAGGCGCGGTCGCACCGAATAACTCCTCTGCGACGACGATGAAGCCCCCCGTGCTGTTCGGCACGCCAGAGTTTGAATTGACAGATCAAAACGGCGAGAAGTTTCCCAGCCGTGAACTCGTCGGGAGGGTCTGGATTGCCAACTTTTTCTTCACTCATTGTCAGGCTACTTGCCCTCGTCAGACGGCCAAGCTCGCCGAGTTGCAGACGCGCATCGGCCGCTGGCCGCATGGCAACCGCGTCCGATTTCTCAGCATCACCGTTGATCCGGAACGCGATACTCCCACCCGTTTACTGGAATATGCGGACCAACATAAAGCGGACTCAACCCGCTGGAAGTTCCTGACCGGAGATCGTGGGGAACTACGGCGAATCAGCAAAGAAGGCTTCAAGTTTCCCGTAGCCGATAATGCCGACGACACGGCCAATCCGATCACGCATAGTTCTCGGTTCGTGCTGGTCGACGCACAATCTCGCGTACGTGGGGTCTACGAAAGTTTGTCGAATGAGGACTCCGTCAAACTGTTAGAAGACATCCAATTGGTACTGTCCGAACCTGTGTTGGATGCGCCGGATCCTGTCCAGATCGGCGTGAAAGGTGATATTTTCGATCCTCCCTGGATGGAGCAGCGGCAATCGGCCCAATTGGCTACGGCTGACCAGATCCTGGCGTTCCATGACTTTCGGTTTGAAGATCAGATTGAACGTAGCGGCATTGAGTTTATCGATCGGCCCGTCGCCGACGCCGCTAAAGACTTCAAGAGTAATCATTATGACCATGCGAACTGCGTTGCAGCGGCGGATATAGATGGCGACGGTTTGTTCGATTTGTATTTCACGAGTCAAGTGGGCGGGAACCAGCTCTATCGCAACCTGGGGGACGGACGTTTCGAGAACATCACCGTAGCTGCCGGCGTCGGTTTGGAGGGGCGGGTCAGCGTGGCGGCCTCCTTCGCGGATACCGACAACGACGGAGATCCGGACCTGTATGTCACCACGACCCGTCATGGCAATGCATTCTTCGTCAACAACGGCCAGGGGCATTTTGAGGATCGGACCGAGGGCGCGGGGCTGACTTACAGCGGCCATTCGTCCGCCGCCGACTTTTTTGACTATGACCGCGATGGGCGTCTGGACTTGCTCGTCACCAATGTCGGCAAGTTCACGACCGAAACGATCGGCTACACCGGCAATCCAGAGAAGAAGGAGTTTCCGTACTACATCGGCACGGACAAATCCTTCGCAGGGCATCTGTTCGCCTCCTTGTCCGAACGCAGCATTTTGTATCACAACGAAGGCAACAATCAGTTTCGCGATGTGTCCGACGAAACCGGTTTCACGCAT
This sequence comes from uncultured Planctomycetaceae bacterium, assembly GCA_903823545.1. Lineage (GTDB taxonomy): Bacteria > Planctomycetota > Planctomycetia > Planctomycetales > Planctomycetaceae > SXKJ01. The sequence goes on along the minus strand of CAIJTL010001133.1, from coordinate 3,081 downwards.
CGGGGCTGGTCGGGGGACGCAACGCCACTGGATGCCAACGGCGACGGCTGGATTGACCTCTATGTACTGAATATGCAGGGCAACGATGTTTACTTTGAAAACATCGAAGGGAAACGATTTGAAGACCGCAGCCGAACAATGTTTCCGGCCGCAGTGTGGGGCGGCATGGGGGTGAAGTCGTTCGATTACAACAACGACGGCCGAATGGATCTCTACATTACGAATATGCACGCCGACATGTGGCAGCTTGACAAGGGCATCCTCGGCCCCGATGAAAAGAAACGTGTGCCGCCCAAGTTCATGCCGGAATCGTATTTGCAAAGCCGAGTTCCGGGAAAAAACATCCTGGGAAGCGCCCTGTATGAATGCGAAGACACCGGTCGCTACCGGGAGGTCGCCACGGACGTCAACGCGGACAACTTTTGGCCCTGGGGACCGAGCATCGGCGATTTGAATGCCGATGGATTTCAGGATCTATTCATCGCTTCTTGCATGAATTATCCGTATCGGTATCACCCAAACTCGGTGCTGATCAATGAGCATGGAAAGCAGTTCCGCGACGCGGAGTTCATTCTCGGGATCGAACCCAGGCGAGCGGGCCGGACTGCCGTCCCCTGGTTTGAGCTCGACTGCTCCGGAGCCGACGCGAAACACCATCTCAGCCAGGGACGCGATGGAAAGATCACGGTTTGGGGAGCGGTCGGCACTCGCTCGGCGGTGATCTTTGATCTCGACCGCGACGGCGACCTAGATATTGTCACCAACGATTTCAACTCACCGCCGATGGTGCTGATCAGCAGTCTCAACGAACGGCATCCCGATCTGCGGTATCTCGCCGTGCAATTGCGCGGAACGCGATCCAATCGCGACGGCTTGGGGGCAACGGTCGAAGTCACGCTGGGAGACCGGGTATTGACCCAGGTGCATGACGGACAATCCGGTTACCTGTCGCAAAGTTCACTCCCACTCTATTTCGGACTCGGTGACGCCCAGAGAGTCGATAAAATCGCCGTCCGCTGGCCGGGCGGTTCGAGTCAGACCGTCAACGGGCCAATAGACACGAATCAGAACCTACAAATCGTCGAAGAATAGGCTCCGTCTGCGCAGGTCATTATTGGGCCTGAGTTGGACATTGTGGTGCATTTCACCGCACTTGTTGCGGCTTCGCTGCGCTACCGAGTTGCGGGAGTCGTCGCCTCAGGCGCGGCGTTGGGGTGCAGTTGACGGCAGGCGGCTGCAGCCTTTCTCCACGAGGCGGCCAACTGCCCTTTACCAAGTTGATCGCATAACTTTGCCATCTGTTCGCGCACCACTGCGTCATTGGGCCGTGCGATGGCGTCCTGCGTCAGTTTCGCCAACCGAGCTTTCAGTTCAAGCGTTTGAGCCGAGCGGAGTGCTTCCGCGTCTGCCTCTGCAGCTTTTCCCGACAGACGCAACGCCTGAGAAAATTGATAACGGGTTTCATGGTCCTGGGGATCACGCACCAGAACCGAACGGAGCGGCGCAACGGCAGCTTCGGGACGCCCAGAATCCAGTTCCAGTCGTCCCAGCAACCGGAGCATATCGGGTTGTTCCGGATCCATTGCCTCGGCGTCCGCGATCAGTTTTCGCACGCTTGCATCGTTGCCCAAACTCGATTGGCATTCGGCCTGAAGGGCCAGGCTTCTGGCAGTACGAGGGCCAAGCGCCAAAGTTATCAGCGCGGCAGAATAGTCCCGGTTTTGCATCTGGGCGCAAGCCAAGGCCGGCAAGATTTCCTCCAGAACATCGTTCGGCGGATTCGCGGCGACGGCCCGCGCATAGTCTTCGATCGACGACCGATACTGTTCCAAATCGAACTCCATCTGTCCTTTCAACACATACGGATGGTAGTCGGACGGAGCCAGGCGGATCACGATGCCCAATTCGTCCATAGATCGATTGTAGTCTCCCAAATCGTAGGCGATCGCCGCGAGCCAGCGATGGGAATCCACATGTCCGGGTTGTTCGAAAGCCAGGGTCGCAAACAATCGCATCGCCTCCGACAGACGGTCCAGTCGATACAGGGCCTCTCCGGCATAGAGCAATGCAGGTTCGCGAACGTCTCCGACCGGATCCACCAAACCAAACTGCTTGAGCGCCGAGGTCGGTTGGTTGGACTTCAGCCAATAAATGCCGCGCAACAAATGCTCTTCTGAGGCGAATTCGCTTCGACCCTTCAGCCGATCCGCCGATCGCAGCACTTCTCGCCAGTTGTTCCGCGCGACAGCGTTCAGCCCCCGCTGAAACTGCTCCCTCGGCGTTAGAGGTGGCCACCAGAGCCAGGCGACCCCACAAGACAGAGCTAGTCCAAAGATCATCAGCAAGAAGTTTCGCAGACGGAACACAGTCGCGGTCATGGATTCGACACCTGTTGGCAGTTGCGACACACGAATTTGATGCCAGCGTTGGGCGTTCGATCGGCAAAATGGATGACTATTCTGTGAGCGTGCGAGAATGACACATTTGAAAGCAACTTGAAGCGTGAGCTTTGAAGTTGCGCTATTTCCAAGTGACAAATATGTGAAAAACGAAGTGTACTTGAGTTTTTAGCACCCCAGACAACAGAATTTTGTGCAAGCCATTTCAGAAAAACCGCGTTTTATGGCTGAAAAACGCCAAACAAATAGCGCGACTTCAAAGAGCGTGAGCGAGGGCGACTGTTCCATGTGAGATGGAATTCGCGAGAAATGCTTGCCCTCGCTCATGCTTTCGGGTTACTACAAATAAAATTAACCGGTCGCGAAAGCGACCGGTTAATTGATTGAAACCCTGCAGAAAACTAAGCCCCATTTGTAATAAGCATTAGAAATCGCCAACAGGGAGGTTTTCATTTCGGCCACCCAATCGTTGATAAGTATCGTAGCTGATGTTTTGGTTGATGAACCGCACAGTGCCATCACCCATCAAGAAATGAGCCCCTCCAGCATGGCGAGATTTAAAGCCCATCGAAGTTCTCCATTCATTTCGCATGTTGCATCCATTGCCGCCCAAACCATTGTAGCCCTGGGTACCTGGGCAGGTGTTGAAATTGATCGGTGCAGTGGTGGCATACCACGTATT
>CAIJTL010001132.1 GCA_903823545.1 uncultured Planctomycetaceae bacterium | reverse complement strand
GGCGAGACATCGCAGCTCACGGACGCGAATGGCAACTATTCGTTCCAGAGCGTGTCGTCAGGTAGCCAATACATCGCTGAAGTGCTGCCGACCGTTGGAGGGTTGCCGACCGTTTGGGAGGCGTCTCGCGGGTTTGATTCGCAAGTCCATATTACGGTGACGACTGGCGGCGAGTCCGTTGTGGACTTCGCCAACCTCACTCCGGAATCGAGCGATGTCAGCGGCACGGTCTTCAATGACGTCGATGGCGATGGTATGCGCGCGATTGATCCTTTCACGGGATTACCGACCGAGCCGGGTTTGAGCGGCTGGCACGTCTTTGTCGATCTGAACGAAGACGGATTGTTGACGGCGCTCAAGCCAAACACAGTCTCGGATGCAAATGGCAGTTACACGCTCATCGGTGTGCCGCGCGGAACGCAGATGATCACACAAGTGCCCGACGCACACTGGCGGACGAACTCGCCCGCCGGGGGCACTTTTATAATTGACGTCCTCAACGGCGTGGTGCTGACGGGATACGACTTCGCCAATGAAGAGCGGATAGGCAATCTCGGCGGTACGTTGTGGAACGATTTCAATGGCGATGGAATCCGCACGACTGGTTCCGGCGGAGCATTCACCGACGTGGCGTTGTCGGGATGGACGGTGTTCCTTGATGAGAACCACAACGGAATGGCCGATCCGACGGAGCCATCACAAACGACGGATATCAACGGACAATACACGTTCGTCGGTTTGCCGGAAGGAGCGGTCACGGTCGCTGAGGTTGTGCCGAGCGGTTGGGAAGTTGCTCCTGGATTCAGCGCGAGCGTGAACGCTTCGATCGCCACCGGCCTGACGACAACCGTCGATTTCGCGAACTTGCAGCCGGTCCCCAGCACGATCAACGGCGCGATCTACAACGACATGAACGCCGACGGTAGCCGCGCGACGAATCCGACGACCGGTGCTTTCACCGAGCCGGGCTTGGCCGGTTGGCAAGTCTTTGTGGACATCAACAACGACGGATTGCTGACGGCCGGCGAGCCGACGGCGACCTCGGACGCGGCCGGCAATTACTCGCTGACTGGCGTGCCGCATGGGACGCGTAAGATCGTCGAAGTAGCGAATCCCAACTTCATCAAGACGGCACCAGCGAGCGGCCAGTATACGATCAACGTGCTCAACGGCGCGACAATCGGTGGCTACGACTTCGGCAATCAAGAGCGTTCGGATGCGACGATTCGCGGCACAGTCTATGCCGATTCGGACCACGACGGCGTCCGTGATGCCGGCGAGCGGGGCTTGTCCGGAGTGACCGTGTTTCTGGATCTCAACGACGACGGTGTGCTCGACGCGGGTGAACCGAGCCTCGTGACGTCGGTCGATCTGTACTACACGCCGGGCACTGATGAAGCGGGAACTTACACTTTCGCGCATCTTGCCGGAGGAACCTATAAGCTGCGCGAGATCGTACCGGTCGAACTGTCCGGCACGCCCGTTTCGGAGGCCGCACAGTCCGTGACGATCGGCGGAGCGGAAGCCAAGACTGTGGACGCCGGCAACGTCTTCCGCCCGAATGAGATTCACGGCGTGAAGTTCGATGACGCAAACGGCAACCATGTGCGCGACGCTGGCGAAGCCGGAATCGGTGGAACCACGATCTACATCGACCTGGATCGAGACAACGTCCTCGACGCGGGCGAACCGAGCACGGTCACGGCCGCCGATGGATCGTACGCGTTCACAAATTTGACGGCGGATGCCTACGTCGTCCGCGAATTGGAATCAGCGGGTTTCGAGCAGACCTTCCCGACCACGACGGACGGCACGCTGTGGCCAACCGGCACAAGCAACCTCGCATCGGGCAACGTCACGCCGACCAGCATCACCGCATCGTTGGCGGCGGGCGAGAAGCTTCGCCAGACCGTCAGCCTGACGCTGCCTAGCTCCGGTGGTGTCACGAACCTGGCCGACGTCTTTCTGCTGTTTGACGACACCGGCAGCTTCACCTCCAACAGCCCGATCGTACGGGCCGCGTTTCCACAAATCATTTCGACGTTGACGACGTCTCTGCCGGGGATCGACTTCGGCTTCGGCGTCGCACGCTTCGAGGAATACGGCAGCTTCGCCGGCGAGTACGCCACCGGTCGGCCGTTTATCCTGAACTCTCCGATTGTGGCATCGAGCACTCCGGGCTTCTCGACCGCGATTCAAGCGGCTCTCGATCGAACAACTCCCGGCTACGGCGGCGACGGCCCCGAAACGGATATCGAGGCATTATTCTAAACCGTTACGGGCCTCGGCTTCGACGGCAACAACAACGGGACTTTCTCGGACAGCGGTGCGGCGGGACTCGTCTCGACGCAATTGACACCCGGCAACAGCGGCGACGTACCGTCGTTTGCCTCGTACACAGCGGACCCTGCCGGATCGGGCTTGCCCGCAGCTGGTTCGTTGGGAGGCGCTGGCTTCCGAGCCGGCGCACTCCCAATCATTCTCGTCGCGACAGACATCGGCTTCGCGTATCAGCCGAAGGGTGAGACATCCATCGTCGGACTCAACGGCGTGACGATCGCCGTGGCGGACATCGCGCACACGACACGCACGACGACACCGTTCAACTACGGAGCCGGCATTCAAGAAACGATCACCGGACTAAATGCGCTCGGAGCACTGGTGATCGGCTTGGGAACGAACGCCGATCTGGGGACAGACCCGCGAGCTGACTTGTCGGCAATCGCGAGACTGACCGGCGCGATCAACAACTCGGCCGACACGATCGCAAACGGCACCGCGAATCCGATCGCGCCCGGCGATCCGTTCTACTTTCAGATTTCGTCCGGCTTCGGGGCGAGCGTCGCCAACGGCGTCGTGAGCGCGATTCAAAACGCGGTCACGAACGTTGCGGTCAACATGACGGTCAAAGCGTCCGACCCGCGAGTTCTCATCACAAACTTCACCGGCACCTTGGCCGGCATCGGAGCCGGTCAGACCGCGACGTTCGACGTCGAATTCACCGGCGATGGCCGTCCGCACCGCTTCGATTTGCAGTTCATCCGCGAAGGGACGAACGTCGTGCTCGGTTCAATCCCAGTCGTGCTCGGCACGCCGGTCCCCGGCAGCGGCTATGAGTTTGATGACCTTCTCGAAGGCGAAATCGAACTCGAATCCAATTTCGGCAGCCGCTCGCTGTCGGGCCTGCCCACGAACGTGGCTCCCAGCTTCCTCTCCGGAACTAATCAGACCGTGCTCGAAGACGCGGGTGCTCAGACCGTCACGATTTGGGCCACCAGCATCAGCGCCGGGCCAGCCAGTGAATCAGCGCAGACCGTCGATTTCGTGGTGAGCAACGACAACACCAGCCTGTTCAGCGTCGCCCCGGCGATCGCCGCCGACGGCACGTTGACCTACACGCCCGCCGCGAACGCGAACGGCTCCGCCACGATCACCGTCAGCCTGCATGACAACGGCGGCACGGCCAGCGGCGGCACTGATACGAGTGCCTCGCAGACCTTCACGATCACGGTGTCTGCGGTCAACGACGCACCGACCGCCAGTGACGGCAGCCTGACCACCGACGAAGACACGACGACAACAGGCACGCTCTCGGCCGCCGACATCGATAGTGCCGCTCTGACGGTCAGCCTCTTCGATACGACGAACGCTCACGGCACCGTCACGATCACCGATGCTGCCACGGGAGCCTTCAGCTACACGCCGGATGCGAACTTCAACGGCTCAGCCAGCTTCACGTTCTCGGCCAGCGATGGTTCGCTGGTTTCCAACATCAGCACCGTGACAATCGCGGTTAACGCCGTGAACGATGCTCCGGTCGCGATCGACGACAGCTTGACGACCAACGAAGACACGGCGACGACCGGCACGCTCGCGGCTGCCGACATCGACAGCGCAACTCTGGCCTTCAGCCTTGTCAGCACGACGAACGCTCACGGCAGCGTCACGATCACCAACAATGCGACGGGTGCCTTCAGCTACTCACCCGACGCAAACTTCAATGGCTCGGCCAGCTTCACCTTCCTCGCCAATGACGGCTCGTTGGTTTCAAACATCGGCACAGTGACGATCACCGTCAACGCGCTGAACGATGCCCCGACCGCGAATGACGGCAGCCTGACCACCAACGAAGACGCGGCGACGACGGGCACGCTCTCGGCCAGCGACATCGACAGCGCGGCTCTGGCCTTTAGCCTCGTCAACACGACGAACGCTCACGGCAGCGTCACGATCACCAACAATGCGATAGGTGCCTTCAGATACACGCCAGATGCGGATTTCAATGGCTCGGCCAGCTTCACATTCCTTGCCAATGACGGCACGCTGGTTTCGAACATCGGCACCGTGACGATCACCGTCAACGCGCTGAACGATGCTCCGATCGCGAGCGACGGCAGCCTGACCACCGACGAAGATATCGCGACAACCGGAATGCTGTCGGCCAGCGACATCGACAGCCCGACGCTGACCTTCAGTCTCGGCAGCGTCGCGAACGCTCACGGTCTCGTGAAGATCACTGATCCGGCCACGGGAGCCTTCAGCTACACGCCGGAGACAAACTACAACGGCTCAGCCAGCTTCACGTTCTCGGCCAGCGACGGTTCGCTGGTTTCCAACATCAGCACCATGACGATCGCGGTCAACGCGGTGAACGATGCTCCGACCGCGAATGACGGCAGCCTGACGACCAACGAAGAAACAGCGACGACAGGCACGCTCTCGGCGACCGACATCGACAGCGCGGCTTTGACCTTCAGCCTCGGCAGCACGACGAACGCTCACGGCAGCGTCACGGTCACCGACGCTGCGACCGGAGCATTCATCTACACGCCCGATGCGAACTTCGATGGCTCGGCCAGCTTCACGTTCTCGGCCAGCGATGGTTCGCTCGTTTCCAACATCGGCACCGTGACGATCACCGTCAACGGGGTAAACGATGCTCCGATCGCGAGCGACAGTAGCCTGACGACCGACGAAGACACAGCGAAGACAGGCATGCTCTCGGCCGCCGACATCGACAGCGCGACTCTGTCCTTCAACCTCGTCAGCACGTCGAACGCTCATGGCAGCGTCACGATCACCAACAATACGACGGGAGCCTTCAGCTATACGCCCGACGCAAACTTCAGTGGCTCGGCCAGCTTCACCTTCCTCGCCAATGACAGCTCGTTGGTTTCAAACATCGGCACCGTGACGATGACGATCAACGCGGTGAACGACGCCCCGACCGCGAACGACGGCAGCCTGACGACCAATGAAGACACGGCGAAGACAGGCACGCTCTCAGCGACCGACATCGACAGCGCGACTCTGACCTTCAGCCTCGTCAGCACGATGAACGCTCATGGCACCGTCACGATCACCGACGCGACCACGGGAGCCTTCAGCTACACGCCCGATGCGAACTTCAATGGCTTAGGCAACTTCACGTTCTCGGCCAGCGACGGTTCGCTCATTTCCAACAACGGCACCGTGACGATCACCGTCAGTGGAGTGAACGATGCTCCGGTCGCGAGCGACGGCAGCCTGACGACGAACGAAGACACGGCGACGACAGGCACACTCTTGGCCTCGGACATCGACAGCGCGGCTCTGGCCTTCAGCCTCGTCAGCACGACGAACGCTCATGGCATCGTCACGATCACCAACACGGCGACCGGTGCCTTCAGCTACACGCCGGATGAGGACTTCAGTGGCTCGGCCAGCTTCACATTCCTCGCCAGTGACGGCACGCTGGATTCGAACATCGGCACCGTGACGATCACCGTCAACGCGGTGAGCGACATCGTGGTCGCGAGTGACGGCAGCCTGACGACCAACGAAGACACAGCGACGACAGGCACACTCGTGGCCTCTGACCTCGACGGTTCGGTTCTGGCCTACAGCCTCTTCAGCACGACGAACGCTCACGGCAGTGTCACGATCACCAACAATACGACGGGTGCCTTCAGCTACACGCCCGATGCGAACTTCAGTGGATCGGCCAGCTTCACCTTCCTCGCCAATGACAACACGGTGGTTTCGAACATCGGCACCGTGTCGATCACCGTCAACGCGGTGAACGACGCTCCCAGTTTCACCGAAGGAGCCGATCAATCGGGATCGCTGAGCGGTGTCGCCCAAACGGTTTCCCAGTGGGCAACCGGAATCAGCGCTGGACCTGCGAATGAAGCGGGACAGCTTGTCAACTTTCTGGTCAGCACCAACAACGATGCGCTCTTTAGTGTCCTCCCAGCGATCTCGGCCGACGGAACGTTGACCTACACGCTGGCAAACAACACAGCCGGCTCAGCAACGGTCAGCGTTCGCCTTCACGATAACGGCGGCATCGCCGACGGAGGTGTCGATACCAGCGCTCTGCAGACCTTTGTCATCTCCACCGTGAACCGTGCGCCGAGTTTCGTCAAAGGGGCGAATCAATCCGTGCTGGAAGATGCCGGGGCGAAGACGATCGTCGGCTGGGCCACGGGCATCAGCGCGGGGTTGAGCGAGCTTGCTCAGGTCGTGGACTTCTTCGTCACGACGAACAACAACGGACTCTTCAGTCAGTTGCCGGCCATCTCAGCGACGGGAACATTGATGTACACGACGGCACCGAACGCGAACGGCTCGGCGACCGTGACGGTACGTGCTCATGACAACGGCGGAACGACGAGTGGAGGCGTTGATACGAGCGCTCCTCAGACTTTCACAATCACGGTTCAAGCGGTGAATGATCTGCCAACGATCTCGGCGATCGCTGATGTTGTCACCGACGAAGATACCCCGACCGGACCGATCGTGTTGACGATTGGTGATGTTGAAACGGCCGCAAACAGCTTGGTTGTTTCAGTCTCATCGACAAACACGAGTTTGATTCCGAGCGCCAACGTCAACCTCGGTGGCAGCGGGGCGAATCGAACGGTCTCTGTGATTCCGGCAGCGAACCGATCAGGGAGTTCGACGATTACGTTGAGTGTCCGCGATGGAAACAGAGCCGTGACGACAGAGTCGTTCGTGGTCACCGTAAATCCAATCAACGATTCCCCGACGATCACGGCCATCGCGAATCAAACGATTGACGAAGACAAATCGACCAACGTGCTGAACTTCAGCGTCAGTGACATCGACAATCTCGCGGGGAGCTTGGTGGTCACCGCAACGTCGTCGAATACCGATCTCGTATCGACGGGCAATATCGTTCTGACAGGGAGCGGAGCGAATCGCAGCGTGAAGATGACGCCGCTGCCAAATCACTTCGGATCGACAACGATTACGTTGACGGTGACCGATCCAGGTGGAGCGAGCAGCAGCAAGTCGTTCCAGTTGACGGTGCGACCGGTGAATGATGCTCCGATTGTTACAGCGGCCAGTTTTTCCGTGCCGGAATACACGACGAATGGTGCGATCGTTGGAACCGTATCGGCTGCTGATCCCGATCCGGGAGACACGGTGACCGCGTTCGCGATCACGGCTGGAAATGTCGGGAACGCTTTTGCGATTGATAGCACGGGCAAGCTCACGGTGAGCGATGCGACAAAGATCGACTTTGAAGCAAAGTCGTCATACATGCTGACCGTGAAAGCGACCGACAATCACGGAGCATCGGGGCTTGGCACCGTGACCGTGAACATCGCCAACATGACCTTCAATCCGGTTGTGACTTTGGCTGATACGGCGAACTCTGTCTTGGTATTGCGAGTCGGTACCAATCTGGTTGTCCGCAGCGGTACCGCGGATCTGATGACTCCCGTGCGGCTCGAAGATGTCGGGACACTGACAATCGTTGGTGGAAGTGCGGCTGATTCTGTGGTGATTGATTCTTCGCTGAACTCATCTGGAACTGGTTCGGCCAATCGCTTCAGTCGAATCATCGCGTTCCAGGGAAACGCCGGAGACGATCGGCTGGATGCTCATAACGTCAACGCACCGATTGCTGTGAACTTCTCTGGTGGTGATGGCAACGACATCGGCATCGGTGGTGGCGGCAACGACACGCTCGGCGGAGATGATGGACGCGACGTGCTGATCGGTGGTGCTGGAAACGACCTGATCAATGGCGGAAGTGGCGAAGAAATCGTGATCGGTGGGACGTCAACGCTCAGCGGAAATACCGCGGCTTTGAATGCCGTCATGCTCGAATGGGGTGATACTTCCAAGGCATACGCCGATCGAATTCGCCACTTAACGAGCGGCGGAGCAGGGAGCGCGAATGGTTCGACACGGCTCAATAGTTCGACGGTCAAAAACGATTCGCGTCCAGATTCAGTCAATGGCGGTTCGGACCTCGATTGGTTCTTTCAGTCCGCTGCTGATGTTCTGGATGCGATCAACGGTGAAACCAAGACTCTGATTTGATTGGGAAATGGAAAGTAATAAGGAAAAAGGCCGCGACTTCCTAAGTTTTCGTTTATCAAGACCTGACACGACGTCACATCTGAGCCGTGAGGTTCTATCGTTCTAGCGAGTAAACTGAGGGTGAAAGTCAGGCGAAGTGATCGCGGCAATTTCCAAAACTAACCCGAAGCGAGAGTTTAGAAGTGACACACTCGTGGTTTTGTAGCTGAATTCGCAAGAATTCAGATTC
>CAIJTL010001131.1 GCA_903823545.1 uncultured Planctomycetaceae bacterium | reverse complement strand
TGGTGACTCCTCAGGCGAGCTGCATTTCTGGAAAGCACCGTAACGCGAGCCACCAGGCACCGGCGCTATTCCAATTCATTTCCCAGCCACTCAAACGGTTTGAGCGTTCGACCTTGCCAGTCATATTCCGACGTCAGGGCATACGCAGTCGCGATCAATAGATCGTCGGCAGTTGGCTGAGGCCCGGTGTCGGCCTCGACTGCGCCGCTTCCCGCGCGGGGCGCGAGGACATCGCTTCCAAGGCCACCGTCGAGATTGTCGATGCCACTTCCACCGACGAGCGTGTCGTTTCCGTCTTGTCCGAGAAGCGCATCGCTTCCGAGACCTCCCGCGAGTCGATCGTCACCAACGCCACCTTTCAAAGTGTCATTGCCTGCTCCCCCGAAGAGCGTGTCGTTTCCAAGTCCACCATCGAGCGAATCGTTCCCCGTTCCACCGTTGAGCAGATCGCCGTTTCGGCCTCCTTTGAGAATGTCGTTGCCATCGCCACCAATGAGTGTCATCGCCGACGTTGCACTCGTCGCGTCGAGCGAGTCATCGCCAGCTCCGCCGTTAAGCGTGTAAGACGTTGCTCCCGTGGCGTTCGTGAAGACATCGCGAGCCACTCCACCGACGAGATTTTCAAACGAGTCCCATTTCAGAATTCGAGCGGCGGTCTTAGAAACGTCTCTGTATTGTTTGGCACCGATGTCCCAGGTCGCGGCAACACCAAGTCCATTGAGCGTGTCCGCGCCGCTGCCACCCTTCACGGATTCGATCCCTGTGAACGCGAGGCCGCTCGATTGTTCGCGTCCGGAGAAACCGTTCGGCGAACTCACGGTCAACAACACGCTGCGACCCAGCGACGACGTCGAAAACTCGACGACGTCATTTCCCAATCCGCCATCGAATAACCCATTGAATGCCGCACCGTCGAGGAGTTGCAGCGTGTCGATGACATTTCCGCCGACTAAGGATTCAAAGCTATCGAAGAGAATGTTGCTCAAAGAACCGCCAACCTTGATGCCGGAAGTCGTCAGTTGAAATAGATTCGACGCCGTCGCCAATCCGACGAGTCGATCATTGCCACCGCCGCCGGAGATGACCTCAAAGCCTGTGATCGAAATCCCCGACACTTTCACGACGCCACTCGCGTCGATGGCAAACGTGTCGTTGCCTGAACCGCCCGAAATCGTGTCGATGAAGTTGCCTCCGCCACCATCGACGAGCAATTCAATCGACTGAAACACCATGTTGTCCCAACCTGCGATGCTGACTCCCGACGACGTCGCCACGAATGAGTCCGCCGTTGAATCTGATCCTTGCACGCGGTCGGAACCCGAACCACCGGAAAGGGTTTCAAACCCACGCAGTGAGTAACCACCGAGCGTCACTGTTCCCGGCTCGCCCAGTTGAAACAAGTCATTCGCCGCGCTGCCGATCAGAGTGTCAGCTACCGAACCTCCACCACCATCAAGGATTTCAAAGCCACTGAAATTCACTCCGGTCCAACGAGCGACTGACACACCGCTCAAAGTCATCGTCATGGAATCAGCGACGTTCTCCGCCCCCTGCAAACGATCAATCCCACCGCTGCCAGCCACGACCTCAAACCCCTGTAACGTGATACCGTTGAGCAACGCCGCGCCGGGAGTCGTCAGTACAAACAGATCATCGCCAGTTGTTCCGAAGACCGAATCAAGGACGTTACCAGTTCCACCATTCAACGTTTCAAAGCCCGCAAATATCAGCGGGCTTGATGGCGACGTGATTGTCCCGTCACTCGCCACAGCAAAGCTCTCTGCTGCCGCAGTCCCGATCAATATGTCTGTGCCACTGCCACCAACAACGGTTTCGATTCCCGTTATGGAAGCAGGCAAAGCCGCACTTAATGACCACAAACCCGTGATCCGCAGGACGTCCCCATCGGCACCACCAACGATCGTGTTACCGACCGGTCCGTCATCCAATAGATCGTTTCCATCGCCACCAATCAGAATGTCGTTTCCTGCTCCGCCGACGAGTAGATCGCTGCCGACACCCCCATCAAGACTGTCGCCGCCACTGGTCCCTCGAAGCGTGTCGTCACCGGCACCACCGATCAAAGTGACTGAGCCGACAAATGATGTTGCATCAATTTCGTAGGAACCGTCTCCGCCGGTCAATGACGCCTGCTCGATCCCTGACAGCGAATCTTCGATCGTCCCAGAGAACAACAGCGCGGAAGGGGTCAACACGGAGAAGTTCCGGCAGGCCAGCGAATCGAAGGCATTGCTAATCAGGCGAAAGAAGCGATCCGCGCTGAAGCTCGACGGCTATACG
>CAIJTL010001130.1 GCA_903823545.1 uncultured Planctomycetaceae bacterium | reverse complement strand
CCTTTGTTGTAGACCAGCGAGGCGACGAACTGCTCCGTCGGGCCGTCGAGCTTCCAAAGTTGCTTGCCGGTGTGCGGGTCGTAACTCGCCACACACTTGCTGCCGGAGAGCATCATTTGCGTCCGCCCGTCGATCTCACGAATCAGCGGTGTGCAGTAGCTGCGTGTTTTGTGCTCGCGTGGAGTCTTCCAAACGGTCTCGCCGGTCGTGCGTTTGATCGCAGTGATATAGGACTCGCCGTCGTGGTCGCCGTTAACGATCAACAAATCCTTGAACACGACCGGGCAAGAGCAGAACCCATGCACGGATGAAAAGACGCCGGGTCGTACCTTCCAAAGTTCTTTGCCATCCAGGTCGTGAGCCGCGACGAGCATTTGGCCTTGGTCAAAAAAGGCGACGTAAACTTTCTCGCCATCGACAGTCGGTGTCCCGGACGCCCAACTGTTGAGCTTGTGCTTCTTCTCCAGCGGTGCTTCAACGATGACTCGTTCCCACAATGACTTGCCCGACTTGAAGTCGAGACACATCAGCACTCGACTCGGTTTCTCTTTGTCGGTGTTTGCTCCCGAAAGAAAAACTTGATCGCCCCAAACGACCGGCGATGAGTGTCCGCCGTAAGGGATTTTGACTTTCCACTTGATGTGCTCGGTCTCGCTCCAATGGACCGGCACCGAAGTCTCACTACTAGAACCATCGCCATTCGGCCCTCGCCAGCCCGGCCAATTCTCAGCAAGTACAGCGTGTTCCACGCTGGCGAAAAATCCGAGACAGATCAACGCACACAGTAGCCGTCGCACGATTGGCATAGTTTCCTCGCATCTAGCATTCAGTGGTGAAGTTGGCGGTTGGAATGTTCCAAGTCCGAGCTGAAATTGTGAAGGGCCGCTCATTGAGATTGCGTTCAAAACCGAGCGGTCGCTTCGTCGTCGAAGAAGACACCGTTGCCGACGACCCGAAGCTTGGGCGAAGCGTTGAGCAACTTGAAGATGTTTTGCGTGAACGTGAACTCGCGACCGAGGTCGTCGCCGAGGATTTCCTGGCCGTTGCCGCGCAGGCCGCCGGTGATGGTCACTTTGCGTGGAGCGATCAAGGCGGCGACATGACTGATGTCGCCAACATCACGCAGAATTCCAGGGACCATGAGACCGAGTCGGTGATTGCGATACGACTCGCTCGTGACGTAGCTCGAAAGTGATTTGATCGCGTTGGCGTGAGTGATTCGCTCATCGAGCGCCGCCGAGAACAAGGCGATGACTCCCGACGAACCAGTTCCGATCACAGCGACTTCTGACGGGAGCGAGCCGCCAAGTTGTTCGGTGAGGACATCCAACGTGCGACGGACATCGACCACCCATTGGCCCAGCAGCGGCCGTCCAATCCAGAGCGACCATTCTGCCGTGTTGTGATCAGGAGCGTTTCCAATCTTGTCGGAGGGCAAAGCCAAACGGCCTGTCGCTCTCAATTCCGGAGCGGCTACCGTCCAACCTTTGTCTCGCAGTTGCTTCGCCAACTCACCAGCAAATGCCTTCTCCGCTCCTTGATCAACGTCGATCAACACCGCGAGTTGTTTCGGTTGCTTGTTCGTATCAAGTCGCACATCGAGCGCGAGTCCCGCTTCGCTGTCGAAGCTGATCCGACGACTCTTACCGTCGGCAGCCTCTTCGCTCTTGATGTTGAGTGCGACCTCTTTCGGAGTACTGCCGAGCGACGCCACAAGTGCCGATCGCATCTTCTCGCGAGCCGCTTTCCAACCATCGGCGCTTTCTGGAGCCTTGTGACCATTCAACAGCTTTTGACCTTCCGCGGCTGCGAAGCGAGGAATCGTCATGTAGTCATCTGGTCGTGAATCGCCGGGATAACAACGGAGCGATTCAGGTTCCTCCGTTTTGATTTCCGGATCGGCAAGCGGCGAACCGTCGCCATTTCCTTTGAGATGTCGTGTCATCCAGCCATACATCGCCTCACGCATCGCTTGGTTGT
>CAIJTL010001129.1 GCA_903823545.1 uncultured Planctomycetaceae bacterium | reverse complement strand
GGTCATGCTCTCAACGTCATAACCAATCGCGGGCGCGTCGTGCTTGCTTTGAAGCTGTGTTCAGAACGCCTCTTCGAAAACTACGTCGTGTAGTCTGCGTTCAGTCGCACATATTCGGCCGTGAGATCAGCCGTCCAATAGCGGACGTTGGCAGTACCAAGCTTCAACGTCAGCTCGATGTGTGTGTCGCGGTTGTTGCGGATGCTATCGCTGACGGTTTTCGGATCGAACGGAAGCGGTGCCCCATCGCGATAGACATCAAGGCTGTTGATCCGCAGCGACATGTCCTCCTCACGCATCGGCACTCCCGCGTAACCAGCGGCGGAAACGATTCGTCCCCAATTGGGGTCGGCACCATGAATGGCCGTCTTCACCAGCGGACTGTCAGCGATTGTCTTCGCAATGCGAAACGCCTCATCCCGAGTGCGAGCCCCGTTGACGTCGAGCGTGATGAAGTGAGTTGCCCCTTCGGCGTCGCGGATGATCGCTGTTGAAAGCTCTGTCGCGACTTCGTCGAGCATTGATTGCAGCTTCGCTCGACTTTCGGAATCTAATGCTCCCGTCCCGGCTGCTCCGTTGGCGAGAAATAGAACGGTGTCGCTCGTGCTGGTATGGCCTTCAACGCTGATGCAGTTGAAGCTTTGATTCACCGCTTGGCGCAACGCGCTGTCGGCATCACTAGCGGTCAACTCCGCGTCGGTCATGATGACACACAGCATCGTGGCCATGTTCGGAGCAATCATTGCCGCTCCTTTGCAAGCACCGCTGACTCGCACGGTTTTCGTGCCGTTGGCTCCACGCAATTCGGCAGTCCGAGTCGCCTGCTTCGGAACTGTATCAGTCGTCATGATCGCTCGCGCAGCAAGCTCGAACGCAGCGGATGTGTTGTCCAGCGTTGCGGCTGCTTGCGGAATCCCCGCTTCGAGTTTTTCCATGGGCAAGAAACGACCAATCACACCTGTCGAACAAACGAAGACGTCGTCTGCAGAACACCCCAACGATTGAGCGACAACTGAGGTCATTCGCTTGGCATCTTCGATCCCACGATCGCCAGTCGCGGCGTTGGCGTTGCCGGAATTGATAACGACTGCTCGGCCAGTCGTTCGCGGCACGCGTTCGCGACAAACTTTGACCGGCGCTCCGCAGACTAGGTTCTGCGTAAAAACTCCGACGGTCACTGCGGGCTGGTCGGACACAAACAATGCCAAGTCCAATCGCCCTACATCACCCCGTATACCGCATGCGACCCCCGATGTTCGAAACCCAACCGGCAACTCAACGCTCGACATAATCCCAACTCCTCGAATGAAAACGCCCTATTGCGCGGCGGGATAGTAAGTTGGTCCGATGATGCTGCCCAGCATGACGTGTCAGGAAAGCTTGCCACGACGCTGATTCCTTCGACCGTAAAAACCACTTCACTCGGTAATCCCAAAACAATCGGTGAGACGCACGTATTCGGAAGCGATATTTGTGCAACGGACTCAGGAATTTCCCGATGCCTGAATTTCTCAACGTACTCTTGGACGCGAATTGATGGGTCAACTCGCTGACTCTGTCTCACTTCTAACACATGTTGAAATTGGCCGAAGATGTCCAATCCCAGATCACCAAAATTCTTGATCGTCTCTGACTGTGCAACAAGACGTTCGCACCTACGCGAGCAACTAGTGGCAGCCAGCGCTGGCCACGAGATTTTGGAAGCAGAGTCTTGTGAATCAGCGCTACACCTCGCGAATCAATACGGCTCTGAATTGAGCGAAGCCGTTTTGGAATTATCAGACAATCGAGATCGAGCACGAATCAACAAACTCGTCGCCTCGATGGACCTCCGGTTTGAAATTGAAAATGACGTGACTCTCATTCCGCCGCTGATTTGTCATCTGCTCGAACAAATCACGCTGCTTGATTTGCTGGACGATTGCCATATTTCTTCAATGAGCATTGCGCTGAGCAAGTCGCTTTCAAATGCGATCAATCACGGAAATCTCGAACTCGACTCCGAACTTCGTCAAGAAGATGAAAGTATCTATTACGATTTGGCCGCAGCGCGACGAGTGACTTGGCCCTACTGTGACCGCAAAGTGCATGTGTATCCGTCGTACTCAAAGGACCGAGTGAAGTTCATCATTCGCGATGAAGGCCCCGGCTTTAATTCTACTGTCCGGTTTAGGTTCTTAGTTGGTTCTTGAGTGGCGGCAGGATGTTACGAGCTTCGTAGCGTGAAGCACGCGCGAGTTCGCTTCGTTGGAGCCAGCGTTGGGTCGTTGCGGCGGCGTGGTTGGGTGTGTGTGAT
>CAIJTL010001128.1 GCA_903823545.1 uncultured Planctomycetaceae bacterium | reverse complement strand
GGTTAGAGCAGAGGACTCATAATCCTTTGGTTCTGGGTTCGAATCCCAGCGGTCCCACTTTCGTTCTGACTCGCATCGGGTCGCACGATGTTGCTCAAGTCTGCAAACGGCAAGGAGTTGCAAGACTCGGTGGAAGTGTCAGTCGAGTCATCGTCGTCGCACGGTGTCGTACTGGCCACGCAAGGCGCAGCACTGATTTCGTTGCGCAGTGTGCTGCGCTTTCCAGACGGTGTGTCTGAGTTGCTGGCGTTCACGTCAGTCGTTCCCGTAGCTCGGAGAACTTGCGGGGGATCGTGACTCAGCAGGTCCGACATCCTCGCAACGGCTTCTGCTTCCTAAACGGGGAGTAAGATGGCCGAGGGTGTCCAAAGTCGTGCGATGCTGCTGTGCCTCATCACCGATTGGATGGATATGGCTCAGAGTTCTCGTTGGCACCTTCAACGAGATAACCGGCAACGCTGTTGACAATCTTGATTAACGATTTAATCCCTAAACTGGTGCGGACTGGTCATCATCGTCTCGTCTGCTCGACAGAATATGCGGCCCCAAATTCACACAACTGCTTGACGGTCCTCGTGTAGTTGCGGATGCTGTCGCAATCCATTGTGACCGATGTTCGACTGCCACACTTTCGCAAGCGCCGTCAACTATGCCACGTCCCGAGCTTTCTGTTCTGCTTGTGGAAGATAATCACTCCGAAGGTCGGCGTATCGTGGGATTATTGGCGGCATCCGTTCGATGCTCTGTGCGAGTCACACATGTGGCAAGCCTGACCGCTGCGAGTGAATCGCTTGCACAGCAACCAGTCGACGTCATTTTGCTCGATTGGTTTTTGCCGGACCATTACGGTGTCGCATCGTTGAATGCATTGCAGGTGATCGCACCCCGAACCCCCGTCTTGATGTTAACTGGATGGGATGATGACGACGGTGCCATTGATGCACTGCGAGCCGGGGCTCAAGACGTCATCGTCAAAGAACGGCTGACGACACCAATCCTCGAACGAACGATTCGGTACGCAGTCGAAAGAAAACGAACAGAGTCTGCGCTACGTCAAACCGAAGAGATGTATCGGTCATTGATCGAATCGCTGCCAATAAACGTTTTCCGCAAAGATATTCAGGGCCGGTTCGTTTTCGCGAATCAAAGATTCTGCGACGTCATGCATAAGCGGCTCGACGAATTGGTCGGGCAAACTGACTTCGCATTCTTTCCACCGTTGCTCGCAGAGAAGTATCAACAAGACGATCTGAAGGTCATTCACAACAAACGAGTTGTTGAGGAAATCGAAGAACATGCAATGCCTGATGGGCATCGCCTGCACGTGCAAGTGATGAAAGCCCCGGTCACCGATCTCGAAGGGAAGATTGTCGGCACACAGTCGATGTTCTGGGATGTTACTCAGCGGATCGACGCCGAAGAGGCATTGCAGCGGAGCAACTCGCGATTCCGAAAATTATTCGATGCCAACATCATCGGCATCATGTTGGCCGACTTATCCGGCGCGATTTTGGAGGCCAATGACGCACTCTTATCGTTGATTGGTTACACACGTGACGACATGCTGACGGGGCGGCTCCGCTGGGACCGGATCACTCCGGCAGAATATGTGCATCTCGATATCCACGCTGTCGAAACTTTGCGAACTACGGGTGTATGTCCGGCGTGGGAAAAAGAGTATTACCACAAAGACGGCAGCCGCGTTCCAGTGATGGTCGGCGTGTCGATGTTGGATGATTCTTTTAATGAGTGCATTTGCTTTGTGCTCGACATGACCCAGCAACGCCGCATTCAGGGGCAACTCAGGCGAGCCAAAGAAGAAGCAGATGCGGCGAACGAAGCGAAGAGTTTATTCCTCGCCAACATGAGCCACGAAATCCGAACGCCAATGAACGCGATCATCGGCCTCACGGAGCTAGTTCTCGATTCACCGCTCACCGCACAGCAAAGAGATAACCTGACGGCTGTCGCCGACTCAGCCGAATCGCTGCTCTCGCTGATCAATCACATTCTCGACTTCTCGAAGATCGAAGCAGGCAAGCTGGAACTCGATGATGTCGAATTCAGTCTGCGGACGATGATTGCTGGGGCGATGAAAACTCTGGCACTTTCTGCTCACCGCAAAGGTCTCGAACTGATTTGTGATATCCGGCGAGATGTCCCGGATCGACTTTGAGGTGACGCCGTTCGTTTGCGACAAGTCGTCATGAACTTGCTCGGTAACGCGATCAAATTCACCGACTCCGGCGAAGTGGCTCTTCGAATCAACGTAACGTCGTGCGAAGATAACTCACTCGAACTGCGACTCGACGTCCAAGATACAGGCATCGGCATCCCCGCTGATCGCCAAGCGGCGATTTTCGAGGCGTTTGAGCAAGTCCACACATCAATCAATCGCAAATACGGCGGCACAGGACTCGGCCTCTCGATCACCGCGAAGTTGGCGCAGTTAATGGGAGGCCAAGTTTGGCTGCAAAGCGAACTCGGCCACGGCAGCACATTCTTTGTGACTTGCCGATTCAAAGTTCCCGCAGACTCGACGCTACCGAATGTTCCATCGCCATTGAGCGGATTGAAGGTTCTGATCGTTGATGACAACGCCGCCAGTCGCCAGCAACTTTTTGACCTGTTTACGTTGTGGCAGACAACGCCAATGGCAGTGAGCAGCGCAAAAGGGGCCATTGCCGTTTTGGAGCAAGTCACAGGTTCCGACGACGCGTTTGCCTTCACGATCATTGACGCACAAATGCCCGGAGTCGACGGGTTCGAATTAGCATCCACGATCAAGTCTGGACTAGCCGAACGAGCGGGCCAATTGCTGATGATGCTCAGTTCGGCGGATCGCACTCACGAATTGACTCGCTGCGAGCAGTTGAAGCTCGGCGCGACAATTTCCAAACCAGTCAATGAATCCGAATTGCTCGACACGCTGATGTCATTACGTTTGGGAACTGCGGGCGTGGATGCCCCGACACTTCCCGATCGACCATCGCCAGTCGCAAGAATAACCCTCAAGGTCTTGCTCGCCGAAGACAGCCTCTACAACCAAAAGTTGGCGATCGCGCTGCTCACAAAGCGCGGCCATCAAGTGACAGTTGCCAACAACGGGCGTGAAGCGGTTGATCTCGTTTTTCGACAGCCGTTCGATCGAGTGCTCATGGACGTGCAAATGCCCGAAATGGATGGGCTCGAAGCGACGCGAGTGATTCGCGAACGTGAAGCGAGATTAGGTATTCACCGACCGATCATCGCAATGACCGCGCAGGCTTTGACCGGCGATCGCGAACGTTGTCTCGCAGCGGGCATGGACGAATATCTGACGAAACCGATTCGCTCCGATCAGATGTTTGAAGTCCTCGAAGCCGACTTCCCCAAGGCCATCTTCCCGAAAGAAGAGATTCATAAAAAGCCACCTCGTGCGAGAACGCAACAATCGCGTCCACCCGATACGAAGCACTGTCATGAGCCAGCTCTTCCGTCCGAGCCAATTCAACACTCACCCACCGAACAAGCCGCGGTGGCCACAAAGGTGAAGATAGAGCCACATCCAGTCACATCAAACAATGGAAACATCCCTGCAACCTCGTATGTGAATTGGAAGCAAGCTCTCTCTGCGGTTGGAGGAGATCACAAGCTTTTGCGTGAGGTGGTTGAGGCTTGCTTGGAGGATTTCCCACGATGGTTCAACAGCCTCGACACGGGAGTCTCTCAAAAAGATTCGAGCGTCTTGCGCCGAGCCGCTCATTCGATCCGAGGAGCGTGCCGAACATTTGGCATCGACAAGCTTGTACCAGCCTCGCAGGATTTGGAAATGTTGGCCGCTGCCGGTAATCTCCCCGCCGCTGGACAATTGTTGGAAACTCTGCGGCCTGAGTTGCACTTGTGTGTGGCCGAATTGCAGCAGTTTCTGTCGCAGCCGTGAGCCGTATGATGACGACAATTTTGGTAGTCGATGATTCCGCGATGGATCGCCGTATTGCAGGTGGGCTGCTTGAAAAAGACCTCGACTGTCAGGTGATCTACGCAGAAGACGGTGCCATGGCGATGCGAGCAATCGCCGACAGTCTTCCGGACTTGGTCGTCACCGACATGGTCATGCCTAATCTCGACGGGCTGCGATTGGTTGAGGCGATTAAGAAGGACTACCCGCTCATTCCAGTCATCATCATGACTGCCGTTGGCAGTGAAGAAACCGCAGTGCAAGCTCTCAAAACGGGAGCAGCCAGTTACGTTCCAAAGCGACGATTAGTGCAGAGCTTGGTGGATACCTGCCGTCTCGTTTTGCGAGTGGCAGACGACACACGCAATGTCTCGCGGTTGCTCGTTCATCGCACGGAACAAGCGGATTTTAAGTTTTCGCTAGAAAACGATCTGTCGTTGCTCGCGGCTGTTGTCGCTTACATTCAACAAACGATGCGGGCGATGGGACTCTTCGACGAAGCGGAACGAATGCGAATAGGGATCGCACTGGAAGAAGTCCTGCTCAATGCCATGTTTCATGGCAATCTCGAACTCTCCTCGTCATTGCGAGAGGACGACGAGAAGCCGACGTATCATGAACTCGCTCGCGTTCGCGCAAAGGATATGCCGTTTTGCGAACGGCGGATTTTCTTCGAAGCTCGACTTTCACCGACAGCCGCTGAATTCACGATTCGCGATCAAGGACCGGGCTTCAATCCCAAGAATCTGCCCGACCCAACTGACCCCGCCAACTTAAATCGCGTCTCCGGCCGAGGACTCCTGTTGATGCACACCTTCATGGATGAAGTTGGCTTCAACGAAGTCGGTAACCAAGTTCGACTTCTCAAACGCTGCCACCGCAAAGAGCCACATGAAGACAGCACCGCCGACATCCAAACGGCGTTTGCGATCACGAAAGACGAGGATTGAAAGCCTTCCGTTCGGCGAATGGTCGCTACAACAGATTTCTTTCGCAGCAATCAATCCTGATCGATCAGTCTCGCTCGTAATGAATCTCACCGCTTTGCATTCTGATGGTTTTTCCGAACATCGTTTGACTTGGCATCTTTATGCCGAAAGCGGTGTTGCGGTTATCGAGGCGTCTTGGACAGAGCGTTCGGGACGTGTGGAACGTCTGCTAGAAAT
>CAIJTL010001127.1 GCA_903823545.1 uncultured Planctomycetaceae bacterium | reverse complement strand
GGCTAACTCGATCGGCAATTGCTTCCCTGACACGCTCGCGTCTCCTGCCTCTGAATGCTCCGCCGATTGCTACGTTAAGAGTGTAGCCGCAAAGTCATCAGGTAGCCCTTCTGCGGTCATCATGGCGACAACCAAGAACCGAGAAAAGGCCCGCGACATTTTCGCCGCGAATATGCGGCGATTCCGACATGACGCTGGTCTGTCGCAAGAAGCATTGGCGGCTCTTTGCGGACTTCACCGGACCTACGTCGGGTCGGTGGAACGGGGCGAGCGGAATATCTCTATCGACAACATGGACGCCATTGCTCGCGCGTTGAAATGCACCGTTGCCGTTCTCGTTTCAGAAAACGGAGAGCAGCAATGATGCACTCCGACAAAAAGAAGTTGGATCGTGTTTGGCCGTCGATCGTCGAGTACCAAAAGCTGGCCTCGAAACACGGCATCGACGACATCTTTCAAGACAATGGTGGCAAGATCCTTCAGGTCTTGTTGATCACAGGATTGCGGCGTGTCGTTGGCCGTGAAGGTAATGATGCAGTTGACGACGAAGGCCAAGAATACGAACTCAAGTCCGTCAACATTGCACTGACAAAGAGTTTTTCCACACATCACCACATGAATCCGACAATCATCGCGAAGTACCGGAAAGTTCCGTGGATATTCGCTGTCTACCGTGGGATTGAACTCCTAGAGATTTATCGGCTCGAACGGAGCGACATGGAGCCGTGGTATCGCAAGTGGGAAGACAAATGGCACGCCGATGGTGGAAAGGACATCAACAACCCCAAAGTCCCTCTCACATACGTTCGAGAACACGGCAAGAAGCTCTATTCCGCAGACTGATCGACGTGAGAGTCAATTTGCTCGGAGCCTGTGTATCGCTTTTCACGACGCTCCAATCACCGTCTTCAAGCGATATAGGTACTCGCCCGCCTTCCTCACCAGCAGGACGCCTTCGTCCTCTCGATTCGCGAAGGATTCGACATCAATCGTGGCGGGGTCGCGGTAGCCGAGGTTGATTTGCTCGCAGACCTCACGCGGGATTTGTGAGGCGAGGGTGACTCGGACTCGCGGCTGCTCAAGGCCGTTGTCGAACGTGCCGGTGCCGCGGACGTGGGTGCTGTGGGCGAGGACTCCCCACGGGTAGTCCTTGAAGCGGTCCCATTGCTTCGTGAAGTAGTCGCGGACGTGATAGCCGACCTCGGCGATCAGCTTGCCGTGAGTCACCGAGATCTCGTGCAGGTGCGGGGCGAAGATGATCAGCTCGCCGCCGTCGGCCACGACCGGTTCGAGCTTGTACATGCACTTGCCGGCGACCCACAGCTCGTCGTACATCGGCGGAGCACAGCTCAGCACCGTGTGGAATGGGCGGTCCATCCATTTGATGTGGACTTGGCTCGATAGATCGGCGGCGGACTCCCACGCGGACTCCGGCGTGCCGAAGAACAGGCCGTGCAAGTTGCCGTCGCTGGCGACGACAATCGTGATCGCTCGGCGTGTGTTCGGGATCAGCGCGGCGGCGCGATCGACGACGGCGCGGACGGGCGTCCCCTTCACGCCGATGATGCCGACGTTCGTGATGATCGCTCCCAGCCAATGAAAGAAGTTGAGTAGCTCCGGCCCGGAGATGCCGGGGAAGTAATACTTGTTGCCGCCGCTGAACCCGACCACCTCGTGCGGAAAGACCGGGCCGAGCACCAACAGCGTATCGTAATCGGCGATCCGCGAATTGATCTGCACCGGCACATCGAGCGACAGCCGACCCTCGGTGATCGCTTCCGTGTCGGCCTTCGTGAGCGTACCAATCGTCGTCAGCCGCGCAGGGTTGTCCCATTCGTGATTGAACAGCCCTACGTTTGCGTACTTGCCTCCGGCCGTTCGGTCCGCGTCGCTCATGCCGAGCATCTTGGCAATCGCCCCCTCCGGCATCGGCGGATGTGTGCCGAGCGCGACCAGCACATCGACTTGCTTCGCCGACGCCCCAATTCGGTCGTGCAAAGAGCTAAACAGCAAGGGCAGAGGGGCAGTCCGAGTTGCATCCGGAATAATGACAAGCACTCGCTGGCCAGCGAATTCGTTGGCGGGAACTTCGCGAGCGAACCATTCGCGGACTTCGGCGTCGGTTAAGATTTTCATTCGTAAATCACCTTGAAAACTAAAGGCAGATCTCACGCAAAGGCGCGGAGACGCAGAGC
>CAIJTL010001126.1 GCA_903823545.1 uncultured Planctomycetaceae bacterium | reverse complement strand
CGCGATGGTGTGACCGAATTGGTCATGGCCACAAATCCGACTCTTGAGGGTGATGGCACCGCGTTGTTTATTAGCAACGTTCTGGCCAACGATCCGGTGAAGATCACGCGATTAGCTCGCGGGATCGCCACCGGGAGTGTGCTAGAGTTCGCCAATAAAGAAATGTTGGCCGACGCGATGCGCGGTCGGCAAAGTTTTTGAGAGAAATCTCTGGAATTTGAACTTTCAAATTGGAGATCTGAATTCAACCGGAATCGTCTTCGTCATGCACATGAACTTCTCACAACACATGCGGATGAGCCAGCAGATGAAGCTGGCGCCGCGGATGATCCAGTCGATGGAGATTCTGCAACTTCCGTTTATGGAGTTGCAGGAGCGAATTGACCAAGAGCTTCAAGAAAACCCGACGCTGCTCGCATCCGTCACTCAGGAGTCTTCGACAGATACCGAGCGCGAAATAGAAATGACCCGTGCGAAAGAAGCCGCAACAGAGACACCTGTTGAGGCTCGTGAACTGAAGGTCGAAGACAACAGTAACAACGAAGCGGATTTTGAACGCCTCGTCGAAATGCACGAAAACTGGAACGACGACAGCTTCTCGTGGGAGCATCGCGGTTCGTCAGGTCGGATGTCTGAAGATGACGAGCGTCATCAAGATCAGATGGCGAATATCCAGCAAGACGAGCAAACGCTGCGAGAGTACTTGATCGGCCAATTCCATTTTTACGACATCCCCGCCGCGTGGCGCGAGTTCGGTGAGTACATCATCGACAACCTCGACGAAAATGGTCGGCTGCAAAGTTCGCTCGCGGAAATCGCTGCCGTGTTCGGTCCGCGTATCACGAACGATGAGGCTTACAAAGTCCTTCAACTGATACAGAAGCTTGATCCCTCGGGTGTCGGTGCTCGCGATCTGCGTGAGTGTCTGCTGCTGCAAGTGACTGACGACATGCCGCTGCGTGACATCGTCTACACGCTCATCTCGGCGCACCTGGATGACCTCGGTCAAAACCGATTGCCTGTCATTGAACGCAAGACCGGCTACTCGATTGAAACGATCAAGCTCGGACTCGAAGAGCTGAAAAAGCTCGATCCATTGCCCGGTCGCCGCTTCCGACAAGTCCATATTCAAACGGTGACACCGGACGTTTATCTGGAACAAGACGATCACGGCACCTATGTCGTGAAGATGCACAACGAGCGGATTCCACAATTGCGGATTAGCAAGCGTTACATCGAAATGCTTCGCAACGGATGCGACCCGACAACCAAAGAATTCATCAAACGAAAAATCGAATCGGCCAAGTGGCTTATCGAGTCAATCGAGCAGCGACACAACACTCTGAAACGAGTTGCGCAAGCCATCGTCGATCGGCAGACGTCGTTTCTTGATAAGGGCCCGGAACACATCATTCCGCTGAAAATGCAGCAAATCGCCGATGTCGTTGGCGTCCACGTGACGACCGTTTCGCGAGCCGTCGATGACAAGTGGATTCAAACTCCGCGCGGTCTTTTCCCGCTCAAACGATTCTTCGGTGGCGGAACCAAAACGGAAGACGGCGAAGAAGACGTTGCATGGTCAGTGATCCGCATCAAGCTGCAAGAGGTCATCGACAAAGAAAACAAAGACGACCCACTCAGCGATGACGCGCTCGTCGAGGAGATGAAAAAGCTCGGATACACGCTCGCCCGCCGCACGGTGACGAAGTATCGCAAGAAGCTCAACATCCCTTCCTCTCGACAACGCCGCCAGTACTGAGAGATCCCCAATTCTCAAAGAGTGAGGGTGATTACTCCGAGCTGTTCGTGACGTGGCGGGACTGACGTTGCATTCGGTGCGTCGTGGTTGCCTCTTTTCGCCGTGGTTGACTGTCATCGGGGGCGAGAACCAGTTTGAAGAACTGAGGCAGGTCGCTCCGTCCGCCGCGTTGGTAGTCGGCGAGCAGCAACTTAGCGGTTGGCTCAGGCGTCCGATTGCATTCGCTCGTCAGATACTCGAACAGCAACTCCGCAAGTTTCGCTAACGGAATCCCTGCAAACCGACCAAGGCGTTCGTGCAACCACGTACTGAGTTTCCAGAGCGACCAAAACGGAGAATCATCGCGCCACAAAAGCGGTAACGATTCGACAAAATTGCCGCTATTGCCGAGCAAGTCCCAGACTCGAGCAAACCGGCGAACTCGACCGAGCGTTTCAGCGGTCATCGCGCCCGTGGAGAGAACTTCGTAGGGCGCATGTGGGCTGTAAACCATCTTCTCAGTCGCGTCATGCCGGATGATTGGCGTGCCACGTAGCCGCTTAAGAATGCCGACTTGAATCTCTTGCGGCTGCAAAGCGATAAGGCGATCGAACCCGTCTGCGAAACTTTCGAGCGGTTCACCGGGCAGCCCTGCAATAAGATCGGCGTGAATATGAACTCCGGTTTGCTCGCGAAGAAACTGAAAGTTCGCTGCAAGCTGCGCATTATCTTGCCGTCGGCTAATGAGTTCGGCGACATGATCGCTGAAGGTCTGCACGCCGACTTCAAACTGCAATACGCCAGCAGGGAACTGCACGATCAACTCACGCAATGCGTCAGGAAGCCGATCAGGAATCATTTCAAAGTGGAGAAACAGGTCCGGCTGCATTCGCTCCAAAAAGAACTGCAAGATCGAACGGCTGACGCGCGGATTTAGATTGAAAGTTCGGTCCACAAACTTAAAGACGCGACAGCCGCGATCCAGCAACGACTGCATCGCGTTCAAGAAAGGTTCGAGCGGAAACTGACGAACCGGGATGTCGAGCGCCGACAGACAGAATTCGCAGGTGAAGGGACAACCTCGCGAGGCTTCGACATAGATCACTCGATGAGCGATGTCGTGATCCGAATACAGGTCATACGGCAAGACCAAATCATCCAGCTTCGGGATTTCCGGCACGATGATTTTTGTTTCCGGTCGGATCCCCGCGAGCAACTCGCGACAAAGTTGAGCGAATGCCAAATCCCCTTCGCCCGTGATGACGTAATCGGCAAGCTCGACGATCGGTTGCTCGTCGTATTCAAAGCTCACCTCTGGGCCGCCGAGCACAACGATGATGTCAGGTCGGAGTCGCTTCAAATCGGCGATTAATCGGGTGGTTTGGTCAATGTTCCAGATGTAGACCCCGATGCCAACGATCTTTGGTGAAACAGCGAGGATGGCATCGAGAACTTCGAGCGTGAGATCATTGATTGTGAATTCAATCAATGCTGCCCTCTCTCGAAGTTCGCCCAAATTGGCCATCAGATACCGCAACCCAAAGGCGCAATGCGGATACTTGGCGTTCAACGTCGTCAGCAGAATATCAGGCGTTTGCATGAGCAACACTCTAACGAATCAGTGCCGATGGCGATTGTCTCCGTGAGCACGACATCACTTGAAGTCTTCAGGCTGCTCAGCGGGCTTGGTTTCTTTGACACTCGACACAGTGGCTACCGAGGCAACTCAGCCCACCCGGAACTCTCAAATGCGTTTTGCTCGTCGTTTGCGAGGTCGACTCGCAGCATCGAGTATTCACCATCAATGTCCATCAGACGCAGGACCTGGTCTCCAATACGCACGGAATCTCCCACGTTAAGAAGCATTTCGACCATCGGTTGGTCATCGGGCGATTGGCCGGGATCGTGAGGGGCATTCGGCATGGGGATGCTCCGAACAAACGAGGCGTGAAGTGGCTTTGGGGCGAAGTCGTTGACCGCTTCGGTCGCGAAGGGAGGCGGACTATAGTCCTGCTTCACGTAACGAGGCAAACTGAGTTTTCAACCCATGAATTCACTGCAAATCATTCCCGTGATCGACATTTTGAATGGCGTTGTTGTTCGGGGCGTTGGTGGTCGACGTGATGAATATCGGCCGATCGAAAGCGTTCTGGTGCAATCCGCGAAGCCCTTGGATGTTGCAATTGCCTTTCGAGAGAAGCTCGGCATGACAACTTTGTACGTCGCTGATTTAGATGGAATCGTGCGACGTGAGCCTAACTTGCAGACCCTTCATGAGCTCTGTTCAGTCGGCTTTGAAATATGGATCGATGCGGGAGTTCGCTCTCTCGGTGAGGCCGCAAAACTCCTAGATGCCGGGGCAGCAAAGATCATCGCGGGATTGGAGTCGACCTCAGGACCAATGTTCTTAAGCACGCTTATCAGAGAGTTGGGTACCGAGCGGGTCGTATTCAGTCTCGACCTTAAAGCTGGTTGTCCGATGACTGCATCAATGGCTGATTGGCCGGATGATTCAACGATTGGGATCGCTCGATCTGCGATCCAAGCGGGAGTTACGCAGATGATCGTGCTTGATCTTGTCAGCGTTGGTGAGCAGCGCGGTCCCAGCACACTCGATCTTTGTGATGAGATTCGGCGACTTTTACCGCAGATAACATTAATCACCGGTGGTGGAGTACGTGGTCCCGACGATTTGGATTTATTGCGTTCACGCGAGATTGACGGAGTGTTGGTTGCGACAGCGTTACACAACGGGTCTCTTTATCGCGAACTATTTGTCGAAAACCACGAATGAAAAAAGGCCCGACGTTTCTGGAAAAGCCGGGCCTCTTTGGGAAGTTGGAGTTTATTCTCGAACTATTTGGAATCGTCTGATTTCTCGGAGTCGGCCTTCTTCTCCGTTTCGCCCTCTTTCTTCTCTGCCTCGGGCTTGGCGTCTTCTTTCTTCGCCTCTTCTTTAGGTTCTTCGCTCTTCTTCGGTTCGCTTGGCTTGGCGTCGTCCTTGTTTTCTTCTTTAGCGTCCGAAGTATTCTCCAAGGTCTTTTCTTTGAGCTTGATCAAGCTGGCTCGATTGAGGCGGAGTTTGTCGAAGCTGTCATTGGAAATCACGTAGTACCAGTCGGCGAAGCGGTCGTTGAGTTCTTTGACCTTTTGATTTCCGGTCTCGATCTTGGATTCGCGAAGTTTGACTTCGGTGTTGTATCGACCTTTCTCGGCGTCATATCGCTTGAGTGCATCGAAGTATTCCGCCTTCAGGTCTCGCTTTGGTTCTTCCTTCGTCTCAGCCGGTTTGGCATCGGCGGCGTTGTCCTTGGATGGCTTCTTGTCAGCCTTGTCGTCGTTCTTTGGCTTTTCCTCTTTGG
>CAIJTL010001125.1 GCA_903823545.1 uncultured Planctomycetaceae bacterium | reverse complement strand
CTTTGAGCGTTGCGGAACCTTGAGTGAGGACCCTAAACACGTCGACTCCAATCGTTTCGTTGGCACCTTGAGTCCAGCCGGTGCCGATGTTGACGGCGTCGCCCACGTTGATCGGGATAGGGGTCCGGATTGCTCCGGAGCCCCTCCCACACCAGCTAGCATGCGGGTCCGCACTAGGCGGTTCGAAACTTGGGAGCAAGCTGACTCCAGAGAGTGAACAGGCTGGTGAGTCCGGACTGGGCAAAGAACTCCAGGGACAGTGCTTGATGCACGGCTTGGCTGGAGGACATCACCCAAGGGCCTTTACTGCTGATACCGTGAGTGACCGCTTCATCGAGTTTGATACCCAATTGCCTCAACTGCGTGATGCGGGTTCGCGGGTAACGCCATTGCTTCCAGTAACACGACCGGAGGCGACGACGAACCCACTTGTCCAACTCGCTGAAGAAGCTCTTGATTGGCACCAAGCCGAAGTAGCCCACCCAGCCTTGGAAGTAGCGACGAAGTTCTTGATACCGCTGCGACAGCGACACGCCACGATTGCGGCGGGTAATCTCGCGGACTCGGTCTTTGAACTTCATCACGTTCTTCGGGCTCACGCGAATCTGACCGCCGTAGCCTTCGAACACGAAACCGAGGAACTCGACTCCGGCCGTTGAGCAAGTGCGGCTCTTCTGGCGGTTGACCACCAGTTTGAGTTTCCGTGTGAGGTATCGTTCCACGGACACGAACACACGGGCCGCCGCTGCCTTGGTCTTGGTGAATACCAGGAAGTCGTCCGCGTATCGGACAAAACGCAGGCCCCGATGTTCCAGTTCCTTGTCGAAGTCATCCAGCAGGATGTTCGCCAAGAGTGGTGACAACGGGCCGCCCTGCATCGTCCCTTCGTGAGAGGGTTGCAGTTGAGCATCGACCATCACGCCCGCTCGCAAGTAACGCCCGATCAAACGCAGCAACCGCTTGTCGCGGACCTTCCGAGCCACTCGCACGAGCAGCACGTCATGTTGAACTCGGTCGAAGAATTTCGACAGGTCCATGTCCACGCATTCGCGATAACCGTCTCGAATGTGCCGTTGAACTTGCAGGGCTGCTCCGTGAGCGGAGCGCTGTGGCCGAAATCCGAAGCTTGATTCCGAGAAGCTCGGATCGAAGATCGGAGTCAGGACTTGCAGGATGGCTTGCTGAATCACTCGGTCCTGAACATTGGGAATGCCCAGGTGACGTTCCGTGCCATCCGGTTTGGGAATGGATTTCCGCCGAGCCGGTGCAGGCTCGTAGGTTCCCTCCAACAGGTGTTGTCGCACGCTCGGCCAGTGCGCTGCGAACGTGGCCTCGAACTCCTCCAGCGTGATCCCGTCCGGGCCAGGAGCCCCGCGGTTCGCATTCACGTTCTGCCACGCCCGCTGCATGTTCCGAGATGCGACGATCTGCTCCATCAGGGTCTCTGAAGTGTCGCTCAAGGCTGTTGTCCGCACGACCGCCGATGCCGATTCGCCTCGCTGAGGTTCCCGCGCAGCGCGACTCACTTCGGTCCCTTCACGGAGACCGAACCGGGACGGCGGCTCGGAACGGTTCGAGGTCATGCGGAAATCTTCCTTGTCAAGAATCGTTTGGCCCTTCCCTGCTCCTCTGGCGGTGGAGTCTGGTACTACGGCCGCTGCTGACTTCTGTGGTCACGACGCGAGTTACCCCGCGACGCCCCGCTTTCGAGCAAGCTCTTCTCACGGGTACGAGCCACAGACCTCCCCAAATAAGAACGTGAACTTTCACCGCGCAAGCTCGCCATCTACTCTGGAGTCTGTCGGGAACGGTTTCGTGATTTCCGGGTCACTCACCTCAGAATCTCGCTGAGCCTCTATGACGTTTCTGTTCGTAGCCTCGCAGTTGCGGCGAGAATGTGACCGACGGCGACAAGTGATGTCGGTAGTAACGCACACATTCGCAGGCTTCATCCCCACGGTCGGTCACCCTCCCGCAGTTGCCCTCGCCTCGTACTTCCCAGCTTGATTTGACAGTTGGTATCTGCCCCACCAAGAGTTCCCGTTTTCGTACAGGGGACTGGCTTCTCAATTGAGCACTCAACCAAGAAACGGCACCCCACAAGTTCACGCCCATGTTGGGCGTACCGGTCAACCGGAGCGGGGGATGACGCGGGTTTTTGAAATCAAAGTCACTTGGCCGCCACCGGGTTACCTTGGTCGTTAAGCAATCAACCACAAAACCGTTGGGTGGCTTCGGTTGCGATCCTGATGGCTACCGCAGCGGGGGAGCCGCAAGAGGCAGCATGGATCGACGGTCACACAACCCCAAGCCTCTTATCGCTGAGTCCCCTGCCGGAGAGCCGCTCCGCCGCTAGCAAAAGCAGTGATG
>CAIJTL010001124.1 GCA_903823545.1 uncultured Planctomycetaceae bacterium | reverse complement strand
GGCCGACGGCGACGGATTCAGGCCGACACTTACGCAACGCATTCGCAGGCTGCCTCCCCACGGTCGGTCACCCTTCCGCAGTTGCCTTCGTCTCGTGCTTACTCGATCGGAACGGTTCATCTGATAGACTATCGCTCCTTAGACTCCCGGAGTCGCACAGGGGACTTCCACCCCACAAATTCACGCCCATGCCGGGCGTACACAAAAAAATGCACCCGACAACCGTGTCACGTCGGGCAAGAATGGAACACGGCGGATTCACAGTTCAAGTGCAACGTTGGGTTTGCTGGCGTGTTGAGTGTTGTCCACATTGGTGGTGGCTTGCCGGTTGTCCGGCGGGTGGAGATCGCGGCAACGCTAAGAATTTGACGGCGGGGCCTTGAAAAGACATCGCCAGGGGCTGAGATCGTGGTGTGAAAAACATCCCCTCAGGAACCCTAGCGATGTCCTATCAGCAGCTTAACGAGACAGAACGCGAACGCATCTACGAACTCCATTTGACCGGACTGGGGCCGACCGCCATCGGTCGTCAGTTGGGGCGTGATAAGAGCACCATCTCACGCGAACTCAGACGCAATCGGAGCCACGGACGATACTCGGCGCAGCGGGCGCAGGAGATGGCTCAACGCCGTCGAGCCGGTCGACCGGTAGTGCGTAAATTGGACCGGCCCGAAATTCAGCAAGCGGTCCGCGCAGGTCTTATTCAACACTGGTCTCCGGAGCAAATTGTGCAGCGTTTACGGCTCGAGGCCGAACGCACACCGGAGCATTGGGTGTCACGCCAGGGAATCTATCGTTGGCTGGAGCGAGGCGGACGTCAATTCGCTCATTTTCGACGCTATTTACGGCATGGACACTATCGTCCGCGTGGTCGTATTAAGCGGCGTATCGCGATCCCTAATCGAGTGAGTATTACAACTCGCCCACCCGAGGTTGCGACACGCGAACGTTCCGGAGACTGGGAAGGTGATACCATCGTCGGGGCGGGCCAGTCAGGATATTTAGTGACGCTGGTGGAACGACAATCCGGCTTGGTACTGATTATCAAAACGGATACCAAACAAGCGGCTGTGGTAAACCGAGCGATCCAACGTCGACTGTCCGTCTACTCTCCCGAGTGGCGACGTACGTTGACGGTCGATAACGGTACGGAGTTCGCTGGCCACGAAGTGCTGACTTGTCGGTTGGGATTGCCCGTCTACTTTGCAAATCCGTACGCCTCTTATGAAAGAGGTTGCAACGAAAACTGCAACGGTTTGATCCGCCAATTCTTCCCCAAAGGCACGGACATCAAACAAGTCTCACATGCCGCTGTGGCGAACGTCGAGCAGACCCTCAATAATCGCCCCCGTAAACGACTCGACTATCTCACTCCCTACGAGTTCTTTAAGTACTCCAACGTTGCACTTGAACTGTGAATCCGCCGTCGCTCAATTGATGAATTATGGTTCGTCGATTCTGCTGAGATGAATTCATTGAGATTCTTCGCAGAGGAGAGGGCATGTCTCAAGTTGGTTCGCGACGAGACCATCAGATCATC
>CAIJTL010001123.1 GCA_903823545.1 uncultured Planctomycetaceae bacterium | reverse complement strand
CTCCAGATAAGTCGATCCACCGACAGCCGCTTCGTATTGCTGAATCGCGTCACTCGCTTTCGACGCGTCTAGTTTTCCGGCGTTGATCTGACTGCTCAACAGACGACGAAAGTTTTCAACGCATTGAGTTTTGTCGTATCGCGCGAACGAGAGCATGTCTGAAATCTTGCTGGCGGGGACCAGCTTTGTGACGTGGTACCGACCGTCAGCGTCGATCACGATTTGAGCCTCATTCGGGAGACCGAAGAGATTGTGAAAACTCCCCATCACTTCTTGATACGCACCGACCAAAAAGATCGCGAGGTAATACGGCTCGTTCGGTTTGAGTCCATTGAAGTCATGCAACTCAAGCACCTGCTTCACGTCTTTGAGATCGACGAACTTCTTGATGCAACCGTCGCTGTCGCAGGTCACGTCAACCAGCGTCGCAAAATCAGTGGGCGTTTCGTCGAGTTTATGAATTGGCATGATGGGAAAGAGTTGTCCGATCGCCCACGCATCGGGAGCCGAGCGGAAGAGTGAGAAATTGCACAAGTACTTCGATGCCAGGATTCGGCGGAGTGCCTCGAACTCGTCATCATGCAACTCAGCCGCGTGCGCGAACTGCAACGCCTTCGAGCAGATTTCCCAGAACAGAACCTCCCCTTTCGCACGGTCTTCCAAGCTGACAAGGCCGAGATTGAATTGCGTGTGCAACTCGTCTTTGTCGTCGAGTGCGTCGTGGTAGTACTCGCGAAAGTTTTTGCTGTTGATACCGTCGAGCAACGACTTCAGTTCATAGATAACTTGCGGATCGTCATCATCAACATCCGCGACTGCGATGTCTTCAGCGAACGTTTCGATCTCATCACGGATCGACGTGACAAAGATCGCGTGATAGGCGGTCATGACGCGACCGCTCTCCGTGACGAGATGCGGGTGCGGCACTTTCTCGTCATCGCAGACCGACTTGATCATGTAGACGACGTTGTTCGCGAACTCTTCAACGGTGTAGTTGATCGACGCCTCAAAAGTCGTTTTCGATCCGTCGTAATCAACGCCTAACCCGCCGCCGATATCTAAGTATTCAATCTCGACTTTCATTTGTCGAATCTTCGCGTAAACACGAGCCGCCTCCTTCATCGCGTTCTTCACTCGTTTGACGTCGGTGATCTGCGAGCCGATGTGGAAGTGCATCAACTTGAGCGAGTCAATTATTCCGTCGGCTCGCAGCAGACGAATGCACTCCAAGATTTCTGAAGTGGTCAGACCAAACTTCGCCGCTTCACCCCCCGAAGCGGCCCACTTGCCGGAGCCACGCGAATACAGCTTCGCTCGCAATCCGATTAGCGGCGTGACGCCGGCTTCCTTCGCGAGCCGAATGATCATTTTCAGTTCGTTGAGCTTTTCAACGACAACGACGACACGCTTTCCCGCTTGAACTCCCAGCAATGCCAATCGAATGAATGTCTCGTCTTTGAAGCCGTTGCAAATGAGCAGCGATTCCGGTGGTTGTTCCAGCGACAGCGCGGCGTACAACTCGGCCTTTGAGCCCGCTTCGAGCCCGATGCTCTGTTTGACTCCGTCACGCAGAAATGTCTCAACAACCTCGCGTCGTGGATTGACCTTCATCGGAAAGACCGGAAAGTGCCCGCCGCTGTATCCGTATTCTTTTGCAGCCGCTTCATACGCCAGACAAAGTCGATTGAGCTGTGACTCCAATATCTGCGGAAACCGCAACAAGAATGGCGACGAAAGTTTCCGTTGCTCGACCAAATCCTGCACGATCTCATAAACATCGGCCTCTTTGGCGTCACCTTTGGCG